>JABZHK010000061.1:0-7003 GCA_015258885.1 Atopobium sp. | reverse complement strand
GATCAGCTAGGTGTAGACGTTAAGTTTGTATCAGTTAACGGACCAGTAGATGGCCTACAAGCAGGTTGCGACATTGTCATGGATGTCAGAAGTGGTGAAGACTCAACAAGTACGCTCATTTCTGGTTATGCTGAGTATGCAACAGCTCTTTTCCACAAGGGTTCAGAGACAAACATTACTGCTGATAGTTTGAGTGGAAAGTCAGTTGGCGTTCAAACGGGTTCTTTGTCTGAGCGCGCAATGGGTCAGGTGCTTACGGGCATGTCTGTTCAGGGTTTTTCTAACCTAAATGATGCTTTTGAAGCACTTGAAAATGGTTCCATTGATTATGTGGCCTGTGATGCATATGCTGGTGCTTATTTAGCAGCAAACAAAGATATTTCTATGGTTGGTGTCGTTGACGTTCCATCCACGATTGGTATTTCTGTTGCAACTAGTAACAAAGCTCTCGCTACACAAATTCAGCAAGCTCTTTCAGCTATTCAATCTAACGGTGTCGAGGGAGTTATTAGAAACAAGTGGATTGGCACCTTGCCACACCTCTCAACTACCAATAAGATTTCCGGTCTTGTGGAAGTGTCTACGCAATCTACCAGCGCTGATTCTGCCACATCTTCCTCTGAGCAAAATTAATCGCACATAAAGAGAAATAGTCTCTAACCGTTTACCGCTCAATTCAACTTTTTATGGAATGATTGGTCGACAAATGGGTATTGTTGTTATACAGACATCAGTTAGAAGATGTCTCGTGTATCCGATAGGAGGCTCCCATGGTGGACATCAAGATTTCGGGACGCAAGGTAAGCATTTCTGAGGCTTTGCGCACACACGTAGATCAGAAAATCGGTGATGCTCTTAAAGTATTTGACATCACTCCTATGTCTTGCGATGTAGTTCTCAGAGTAGACAAAAACCCTTCAAATCCAGATAGAAAGACAGCTGAGGTTACGGTATTTGTTCGTAACAATGTTGTTCGTGTCACTGCTAGCTCTGATGATATGTATGTGGCTATTGATGAAGCAGCAGAAAAAGTCTCCAGACAGCTACGCAAGTACAAGACAAAAGTTGTTGAGCGCCGTCATCATGTAAAGTCTGAGCGCGGAGTTGCTCTTACACAAGAAGATCTTGCCAATCTCATTGAGATTCCAGCTGAAGACCTTGATGACCAGCTTGTTCGCGAGAAATACATTGATCTTGAGCCCATGACAGAAGAGGAGGCGCTTGTCCAAACTGACCTTCTCGGCCATGATTTTTATGTCTTTGTTAATTCTTCTACTGGTTTGACTAATGTCATCTACCATCGTAAAAATGGTGGTTATGGAATTATCAAACCTAAGATTGAGGAACCAGATGTTCAATAAAAAAGATAAGGCCGAAGAAGAAATCAGCGAGGTCGCCTTTGAGGATCTTGAGCCTACTGAGCTTTCAGCTGCATATCATAAGCCCAGTAACGTTCGAATCATCATGGACTCCTGCGCAGACTTTGCTCCAGGAATTGCTGAACAGCTAGGTGTTGATATCATCCAGTTCCCTTATGTGGGACCAGATGGAGAGCACTATGACGATGGCTGGAAGAGCATTAGTGCACATGAGTTCTTTGAGGGCATGCGCAAAGACAAAAAGCTGCACTACACCACCTCTGCAATTACTCCTGGTCATTATCTTGAGGTCTTTGAGCGTGCTGCAAAACAGGGCACACCAACGGTGTATCTGTGCTTTACCTCGGCTCTCTCTTCATCCTACTATGCAGCTGAGCAAGCAGCAGATATGGTAAGAGAGAAATACCCAGACTTTGAGATTTACGTAGTCGACAATGGTGCACCTTCGTCCGCAGCTCAGCTTTTGGGTCTTGAAGCAGTACATCAGGCCAATAAGGGTCTTTCGGCAAAAGAGATTGCCGAGTGGGCGCAAGATGCGCGTAACTATATTCATGGCTACTTAACACTTGAGACCTTGGATGCTCTTGCTGCGGGCGGTCGTATTCCTGCTGCTGCAGCAAATATTGGCGGCAAGCTTGATGTAAAGCCAGAGCTTACCTATGACTCAACAGGAGCTCTTACCGTCAAGACAGTGTGCAGAGGCCGTAAGAAGGCACTCAAGTCTCTTATCCAGGACTTTAGAGATAGCTATTCTCATGACACCTCGCTCCCTGTTGGCATTATTTCTGCAGACGCACAGAAGGACGCCAATTGGCTAGAGGCTCAGATTCGTAAAGAGAAGGGCTGCGAGGGACTTACCATTATTCACAGTCAGGTAGGACCAGTCATTGGTGCTCACGTTGGACCAGGCATGGTGGCTATTGTCTTCTGGGGAACTGACCGCCGCGAGAAGCTTTCGCTTTCTGACCGAATTGCTAACAGGGTTCGTAAATCTAATTAACGGGTACAAGGTATGGGGTCGCTCTTTGGAGCGGCCCCAGTTTGTATATTTATTTCAGTCTGAAAGGACTCATACATGGCACTGAGCAAGAATGCAAAGGTTGCTTTTATTGGAACAGGCATTATGGGCGCTCCTATTGCGGAGCACCTTATTTCTGCTGGCTATGATGTTACTGTTTACAACAGAACACCAGAGAAAGCGCATAAGCTTGTCTCGTTGGGCGCTCACGCTGCAGAGAGTGTGGCAGATGCTGCAAAAGACGCTGACGTTGTCTTTACCATGGTTGGTTATCCAACTGACGTTGAAGACGTTTACTTGGCAACAGATGGTCTTATCCGCGTTGCTAAGAAGGGTGCATACCTTATTGATCTGACCACTTCTTCATCTCAGCTTGCTCGTGATATTCACGATGCTGCTGAAATTGAGGGAAAGCATGCATTTGACTGTCCAGTTACGGGCGGCCAGAAGGGTGCTCAAGACGGTGCTCTCACGCTGATTGTCGGCGCAACTGAGAACGACGTTGAGCCAGTACGCGCTCTTCTCGAGACCTTCTCTGCAAAGATTTTCTGCATGGGTGGTGCTGGTAAGGGTCAGACCGCAAAGCTTTGTAACCAGGTATCCCTTGCTTCCTGCATGATTGGCTATGCAGACGCAATGGCCTTGGCAGAGCAGGGTGGACTTGATGTTGAGCAGATGCTTGAGGTTGTTGCTAGTGGCATGGGTTCTTCTCGCGCACTTAAAGAGCTTGCTCCTAAGTCGCTTGAGGGAGACTTCCAACCAGGATTTTTGGCTGAGCACTTCCGCAAGGATATTGCGCTTGCTCTTGCTCAGTCTGAGGACCTTGAGATTACCCTCCCTGGTGCAGAGACCGCCTTTACCCTGTATGACATGCTTTGCCAGATTGGTGGCGCTCGTAAGGGTACTCAGGCAATTTCGCTCCTTTATGCTGATGAGGCTACGAGCACTGCAGCTGGTCTTGACTGGTCGCTTCTTGAGAGCCAGGAAGATGAGGGTGAGCACGAGTGCTGCTGTGGTCACGACCATGAAGATGGTGATCACGAGTGTGAGTGCCATGGTCACGGACATCATCATGAGCATGAAGGTCACGAGCACGGTCATGACGGCCACTGCTGCCACTAAGTGCTAGCCGCAAAGGAACCCCCCGATTATGAGTGATATTTCTACTCCTCAGAGCTCTATTGCGGTTTTCATCGATTATGAAAATTTGGCACTAGGAACAGGCAAAAGAAAGAGAAACGGTCATCAAGAGCCAGGCCATCTTCCAGAGATGAAGCTCATTATGGAGAGGCTTGTTGATAAGGGACGCATTACTGCCAAGCGTGCATACTGCGATTGGCAGCGCTTCCCAAATGCTATTACACCCCTGCATGAGCTTGGTATTGAGCTCATTGAGATTCCAGATAGGGCTTATACCGGCAAGAATTCTGCCGATATTAGACTTGCGGTAGACGCTGTTGAGATGTGTCTTACTAAAGACCACATTGACACCTTTGCTGTGCTTTCTGGTGACTCGGACTTCTCGCCACTTGTGGCAAAGCTTAAAGAGGCTGGTAAAACAGTCATTGGCGTTGGTATGAAGGAGTCTACCAGCTCGCTTCTTGCTGAAGTTTGTGACGAGTTTATCTTCTACGAGGATATTTTGAGTTCTGGCAGAATTCCAGACTTTAAAGAGAAGGTACCTGTCGAGAAACACGACTGCTATCAGCTCTTATTTGAGACCATCGAGTCTTTGGAGCGTGAAAGCGAAACGTTTATTTATGCATCTCGCCTCAAAGAGACTATGCGAAGGAAGCGTCCACAGTTTGCTGAGGCAACTTATGGATATCGTTCGTTTACTTCTCTTTTACGTGAAGCATCGAGCCTTGGATTTATTAAAATTCATGAGGATCAAAAAAGCGGCACCGTTGTCGTAGACGGATTTAGAGAATAAAGGGTGTTTTAGAGAGGATTTAGGTTTCATGGCAGAGAAGAAAGAAACTGCTCAGAAGCCAAAAAAGGCTTCAACTAAGGCAACCGCAAAAGCGGGCTCTACAAAGGCGCCAAAAGAAGAAAAGCAACCTGCTAAGAAGGCTATTAAAAAGCCAACTATGGCACAGATGAAAAAAGTGAATGCACTGGTCATTGCTTTGTCTGATGCTAGTAGGCGCGCTCGTCAAGATGCGTCTCATGAGCTTGCAGAGCTTGCTCATGTTGCTCCTCTTGCTTTTGAAGAGCACATCGATTCTCTTATTGATGCACTGTATAGACCAGAGGCTCAGACTCGTTGGGAAGTGCTTGATGCACTTGCTCATTTGAGCGAGCATTTTGGTGACCAGGTCTTTAAAGCATTTGATGCTGCTGAGGCTTCTTTGTTTGATGACGACTCGGCAACGGTGCGTCTAGCAGCATTTTTGTTCCTCTGCCAGTACGGCGCAACTTCTGCAAAGCATTCTGATGAGGCATGGCCACTTCTGGATGAGGCGGTTCAGTGCTATCACGGAGATGCTGAGTACCATGACATGCTCCAGGGTCTTCTCGCCTTAGCACATGGAACTATTTCTAAGGACGTGAAGAAGGCATTGTCGCAGCGTATGAAGTTTGATGCGGAAAATGCCACTGGATACATTAAGCAGTATTCGGAAGAGATTGTTGCAGCTACCAAGTAATTTGATTTGCTTGTAAATGACTGTGTACAAACGGGGGAGTTTACTGGTTGTATGTTTTATGCATGCTAATAAGAGTAAACTACAGGTTTGTATTAGTGTACGCATAGTTGCATTAAGCGATGAAAGGCAAGGATATGCCATCTATTGATGTAAGAAAGAACTCAAAGATCTTTATCGGAGTAGGAGCAGTTGTACTGTTTGCTCTTGGTATTGTTATCGGTCGCTTCCTTCTGGGCGGTGGCGGAGCAACTGGTTCTTTGAACGGCCGCACCACACTTTCTGAGGGTGAGCTCAACACTCCTATTGCTTCTTATACCTACAACGGTCAGACCAAAGAAGTAACTGCTCGTGAGGTTATTGAGAACACTTCCGGTCTTGACGCAGCAAAGCAGTCTGACGGCACCTATGCTGTTCCAGCAGCCGATAAGATCATTGGCTATGTTCGTAATGCTCTTGTTGTTGCTGAGGCTCAGAGCAAGGGTATTACCGTCACCGATGACGAGGTCAACAATTACATGCAGACCAACTTCAAGACTACTGATGTTAGCCAGGTTGCTTCTGCATACAAGCTCTCTGAAGATGTTGCAAAGAAGCTCATCCATGATGCTGTCATTATGAAGAAGTATCGTGATAGCGTTCTGACTACAACCCTTCCAGATGCTCCACAGGCACCAACTGCACCTGAGGACGGCAACTCTGAGACTACAAGCCAGGAGTACGCTCAGTACATCATTGGTCTTGCTGGTGATGAGTGGGACGCTAAGAACAACACTTGGGCTTCCCAGGATGGCGATTACTACAAGCAGCTCTCTGCTTATTCAATCTCCAACGATTCTGCTTCTTATGCAGCTGCTCAGACCGCTTATCAGGTTGCAATGAGCAAGTACTCTGCTGTTGCAAGCAAGGCATCTCAGGAGTGGTCGCAGAAGATTAACGAGATTCTTGGTAAAGCATCTATTGCTGTTTACTCTCTTGCTCTCTAGGATCTGAAAAGCAATGAAAGTTGCTATTAGCGCTTGTTTACTTGGCCTCCCCGTCAGATATGACGGAGGGGCCAAGCCTGTTTCTGCAGTACAAAAGCTGGCAGAAAAAGTAAACGTCACAAAGATCTGTCCTGAGACTTCCTCAGGTCTTCCTGTGCCTCGTCCGCCCGCGGAACAGCGAGAAGGACGTGTTTGGCTCAAGGATGGCTCAGATGTAACGGATGATTTTGAACGTGGATCTAAGATTGCTCTTAATGCCGTTACGTCTTCTGACATAACGCTCGCCGTTTTAAAGGCAAAGAGCCCGTCTTGTGGTGTGCATGAGATTTATGATGGTACGTACTCAGGAAAGCTTGTTTCTGGCGAGGGAACACTTACTCGTCACCTCTTAGAGGAGGGGATTTGCGTGGTTACCGAGAAAACCATTGAGAATGTAAGCCCATCTGTTGAGCATCCTGTTGCTCTTATTTTGGGAACCGGACTTGGTCATCTTGCTGATTTGGTAAAGCCAGTTCGTCGTATTGATTATCGTGACATTCCAGGTTTCCCTGTTGACGCTTCTCCTATGGCTGGTCACAGCTTTGAGGCAACTATTGGTACTATCGATGGCGTACCTGTAGTTGTTTATCCTGGTCGCGTACATCTCTATCAGGGTTATTCTGCAGCTGAGGTAACCTCTCTTGTTCAGCATGCCCATCACCTGGGCTGCAAAGACATTATTTTTGCAGGTGCAACAGGTGCTGTTTCTGGAAACGCAAAGACTGGCCTTGGCGTTATTACTGATCAGATTAACCTCACGGGAACCAATCCGCTTGCAGAGTGGGCAGGCCTTCGCGATGTCGAGACCCCATTTGTAGATATGAATGATGCCTTCTCGCCTTACCTAAGAACGCTTGCGCGTGGCGTAGCAGATGACCTTAAGATTGAGCTCAATGAGGGTGTTTTTGCTGGTCTTTTGGGACCAAACTTTGAGAC
>JABZHK010000060.1:0-7024 GCA_015258885.1 Atopobium sp. | reverse complement strand
TCCCACAGGTGAGCATGTAAAATCATTTGAGTCGTATCGAAAGCTGGTAAGCGTCCTGGCAGATAATCGTTTTACGCGAGAAGACATTATTGTGGCTTTTGGCGGAGGCGTCATTGGCGATCTTGCGGGATTTGCAGCAGCCACTTACATGCGCGGCTGCACGCTCATCCACGTTCCCACCTCGCTTTTGGCAATGATTGACTCCTCAATTGGTGGAAAAACTGCCATTGACCTACCGTGTGGGAAAAATCTGGTTGGAGCCTTCTATAACCCCAGGGCGGTTATTGTTGACCTTGAGCTGCTGAACTCTATTCCGACTCCCCTCTTGCAAGATAGTTGCGGAGAACTTATTAAATATGGCGTTCTTTCTGGACATGAGCTCTTCAATAAAATCTCTCTGGCAAGAAACCCTGTGCAGGTCATCGACGTGTCGCATAGGCAAGAACTCATTCAAGCGTGTATCGAAATAAAAAAATCAATCGTTGAAGCAGACTTCAAAGAAGCAGGATCTAGAAAATTGCTCAATCTGGGCCATACACTTGGCCATGCTATTGAGACGCTCAGCAACTTTGAACTTGGACACGGCTCCTGTGTAGCTGCTGGAACTTCCATGTTGGCAAAAGCCTGTTCTAAGCTTGGTCTTTGTTCTGTTGAAGACGCAGAGAACATCATTACACTTACGCAGTCATATAACCTTCCTACCAGCACTTCATTTACTGTGGAAGAACTTTACAGCGCAGCACTTCATGACAAGAAAAGCCACGCAGATTCAATTGATATGGCGCTTATCTATGGCATTGGTGATGTGCGTATTGAGCGCAAATCATTTGCAGAACTTAAACAGCTGATTAAGCTAGCAAAAGAAGACTAACGTCCTAGACGCTCCAGCTTTTCTGCAAGCTTACGTACTGACTGTTTTAGAGCGGTTTTATCTTCAGCTAGGATATCGTTTTTGTTGAAAATGCCATTTGCAGTTCCTACATAAGCATAACCACCAGCAAATACATCAGCAATATTGTCTGTTGTAACGCCACCAACCGCCATAAGCGGTAAGTTTCCTAAAGGCTCGCATACCTTTTTAGCGTACCCATAGCTAACCTCATTTGCGGGGAATACTTTGACAATATCTGCACCAAGAGCAAATGTATGAGCAATCTCTGTTGGCGAAAACGCTCCTGGAACACTCAAAATCTCATGCTCTTTGCAGTAGTCAAACATCTCTTCAGAGAACAGTGTTGGTGCTAGAACAAACGTGGCGCCAGCTTTATGAGCCGTCCGCAGATCTTCAAGAGTAAGTACGGTACCAGCACCAATATTGATATCAGAGCTATATTCACCAGACAGCTTCTGAATTAACGAGGCAGCTTCTGGAGTGTTCATGGTTACTTCAACGTTATGTACAGGAGAATCAACAAGAACCTCAACGACAGCTTTAACCTGATTGTACGTATAACCACGTAAAACCTGAGTTACGGTGCTAAAAGGCTTATTCACTTGCTTCCTCCTTTAATCTTCAAACAATTTTAACCATATCCTTCTCTGACACTCAACTGCGGTATTCTTACATCAAGCAATTAGATACGGAGCATGTGAAAAATGGATGTTTCAATAACTCCTCATGATTTGTTTGGAACGGTAGAAGCCATCCCATCAAAATCATGCGCTCATCGCGCGCTCATCTGCGCTTCATTTGCAAACGGCACTACTAACATTACCTGTCCATACATCTCAGATGACATTCAAGTAACTGTTGATTGCCTTAAAGCTTTAGGCACCACTATCGCTAGAACCAAACAGGGATTTAGAGTTGTCCCTGCAAAAGAGCAAAACCGCCCTCAAAATGTGCAGCTTAACTGCAAAGAATCTGGCACCACACTCAGGTTTTTACTCCCCCTTCTGGGTGCGCTGAACGTAAACGCCACAATTACTGCAGAAGGAAGACTCTTTTCTCGACCCCTCGAGCCGCTTGTCTCAGAACTCTCTGCCCATGGCATGTCTTTTAGCTGGCAAGATGAGAAGACCTTTGAGGTTTCAGGCAAACTTATTGGCGGTTTATTTGAGCTACCAGGAGATATTTCATCTCAATTTATTTCTGGACTTTTGCTGTCATTACCTTTGTTAAACGTATCTTCAACACTACAGATTACAGGGTCCATCCAGTCAAAAGACTATCTGGCTATCACAGAGCACGTATTGAAAGACTTTGGCATCACCACTGAATTTGATGCAAAGAATGCCACCTATGCCATTGAACCTCAACACTATGTTTGTCCAGGCGTTTATTCAATCGAAGGAGATTGGTCAAACGCAGCGCCATGGCTTGCTGCGGGAGCAATTGGACAAGGCGTAGAGGTCACAGGACTCTCCATGCAAAGTGTCCAGGGAGATAGAGCTATCTTAGCCGCGTTATCGCTTGTGGGCGCACGTGTTTCTCGCCAGCAAAAGGGTGCTGCTAGTATGATGGATCACCTGCGGCCGTTTACCATTTCTGTCTCCGAGGTGTGCGATCTTGCTCCGGTACTTGCTGCATTAGCTGCGTTTATCCCTGGAACAAGTAGGCTTACCAATATTCAGCGCCTTCGTCTTAAAGAGTCCGACCGCGTTCAAAGTATTTGCAGCGTACTTAGGGCATTTGATGTGACCGTTGAGCTCTATGACGATCAAACGGAGCTTATTATCACGGGAGGAAAACAGCCCACCAGCTGCATCGTAGACTCATGCAATGATCATCGCATTGTGATGATGGCAACTATTTTGGCTTCGTATGCAACAGGTCCTGTTGTCATTGCCCATGCCGAGGCAATCAATAAGTCGTATCCGCTCTTCTTTGAGCACTTTAAGCAGCTCGGTGGCATCTGCCACAGTATGGAGGCATAAATGATGACCTCAACTTTTGGGACAACAGTAAAAGTATCTATTTTTGGCGAGTCTCATGCTCCAAAAATCGGCTGCACCATTGAAGGTTTACCTGCTGGTTTTACCGTTGACTTAGCAGCTCTCAAGACATTCCTTCAAAGAAGATCTCCATCGCATCCATGGGATACTCCGCGTAAAGAGACTGATGATCCAGAGTTTATCTCTGGAATTTCAGCAGAAGGCATTCTAGATGGCTCCCCGCTCACAGCGGAGTTACCTAACACAAACGTTCGTTCACAAGATTACGCAGCTACAAAGCTTATCCCACGACCAGGACATGCCGATTTTGCTGCCTGGGCAAAATGGGGAGACTCGTACAAGCAAACGGGTGGAGGACATTTTTCCGCTCGCCTCACCGCCCCTCTCTGTATCGCAGGAGGAATAGCGCTCCAGATTTTGCAAGCTCAAGGCATTACTATTGCAGCTCACGTTCTCAGAATAAAGAACGTCAGCGATACTCCCCTTGAGCTCGTAGACAACTCACTTGAGGCCAACAAACAGCTTGCTCGCCAAATGGATCAGCTGCTACATGCTGACCCTCAAGAGCTTCCCCTCCTTGATGCTCAAGCTGGCGAGAAAACCCGCGCACTCCTTACGCAGCTACGCTCAGAGAAAAATACTGTTGGCGGCATCATAGAATGTGCTGCAACGGGTGTTCCTGCAGGTATTGGGTGCCCTCATTTCCATGGACTTGAAAATACCATCTCTGCTGCAGTCTTTGGTATTCCCGCTGTTAAAGCCATAGAATTTGGTAGCGGCATGGAAGTTGCTAATCTCCTTGGCTCTGAGAATAACGATGCATACGAAGTGCGTAACGGCTCCGTTATGCCTACCACCAATCATACTGGAGGTATTCTGGGCGGTATTTCAACAGGCGCTCCTATCTGGTTTAGATGTGCATTAAAACCTATCTCGAGCATTGGCCTACCACAGAACTCGGTAAACCTTCAAACTATGGAACCAGAGCAGCTTATTGTTCAAGGCAGGCATGATGTAACTGCAGTTTTACGCGCTGTTCCCTGTGTTGAAAGTGCTTTTGCACTAGCCCTTCTCGACACCTTATATTCCTGGCCCTCTGAGCAGAACGGATATAACAATGACTAATCAATTAGAGACGCTTCGCCAGGAAATCGATTCAATTGATGCACAAATCTTTGGCCTCTTTGAGCAAAGGATTACGGTTGCCAAACAAATTGGTGCTTACAAAAAAGAGCATGAGCTCGCCGTTCTTGATTTCTCAAGAGAAGATGCCAAAAGAGAACAGGTTAAAGCCACTGTTTCTAATGAACTTGAACCGTATGCTTTAGAGTTGCTTGAGGTTTTGATGAACGCTGCAAAGGCAGTTCAGGAGACATCTCGTGAGCTCTAAAACTGTACAACAAGGTTTAAGTAACCCTACAGCCCCTCTTGCTCCTTACGGCCTCATTGGCGAGAAACTCTCTCATAGTTGGTCGGCAGCAATTCATGAAAAGTTGGGGTCTTTTCCCTACCAGCTTCATGAGCTTTCTGCTTCTGAGCTGAAGGGTTTTCTCAAAAACCAACCTTGGCAGGGCTTGAACGTTACTATCCCCTACAAAAAGGATGCCTGCGCTCTTGCGGACTCAGCTTCTGAGGATGCACAAGCTATAGGAGCGGCAAATACCCTGGTAAAAGATGCTAATGGTTTTATAGCAGCAGACAATACCGATGTGTATGGATTTGAGTATCTGATTAAAAGCCTCAAGGTCAACTTAAGCCAAAAGAAAGCGATTGTCTTTGGGGCCTTTGGTGGTGCTGGTCAGGCAATTTGCTATGCGCTCAAAAAAAGCGGTGCATATGTTGTAGGAGTCTCCAGGAACCCTCACGAAAGTTCTTCATATGTAGACTACGCAATTACCTATGACCAGCTTAAACTCCACTATGACGCTGATCTTCTTGTCAATGCAACGCCAGTAGGAATGTCCCCACATGCTGGTGTTTCTCCTCTTTCAAAAGAGGAACTTTCTGCTTTTACTTCCCTCCAATGCGTGATTGATCTTATCTATAATCCGCTGCGCTCTCAGCTTCTTTTAGATGCAGAAAGTCTTGGAATACTCAATGCAAATGGTTTAAAAATGCTGGTAGCTCAAGCAGCTAGAGCAAGCTCACTCTTTTTGGGACAGGATGTATCAGACTCTCAGATAGAAAGCATCTCGCGTGAGCTTCATGCTTCAAAAGAAAACATCGTACTTATTGGTATGCCGGGAGTTGGAAAAACCTCTACGGGAGAAGCTCTAGCAAAACTCCTGAATCGTCCCTGGATAGACACTGATTTTCT
The DNA here is from genome assembly GCA_015258885.1 of Atopobium sp. Classification (GTDB taxonomy): domain Bacteria; phylum Actinomycetota; class Coriobacteriia; order Coriobacteriales; family Atopobiaceae; genus Lancefieldella. The sequence goes on along the minus strand of JABZHK010000060.1, from coordinate 1,812 downwards.
CATCAAGCAGAAAGCTCACTGCAAAGCGTCAACCTACCTACAAACACACGGTGAAGCGGCTTTTAGGCATCTAGAACATGAAGTAATTCAAGAGATTTCCAGCATGAGTGGTGCGGTGATCTCTTGTGGAGGTGGCGTAGTTGTTACACCTTCAAACTACCAGCTCCTCCGTCAAAACGGCAAGCTTGTCTACCTTACGCGACCGCTTGAAGACCTAGCTATTGTCGGCAGACCTCTTTCAGAACGTATGGGAGTTCAGAATCTTGCTGCAGTACGTATTCCGCTCTACGAAGCATGGGCTGACTTAACCTTTTCTTGTCTCGGTAGTCCAGACGCAGATGCCAAGGGTCTTCTCGACACACTTTAAACATAACAGTAAGCGTTCGCAGTTATTTTTTAACCGTTCACCGGATGGTTCTTAGATTTTGAATTTTGGCACGTTAAAGCCCCTATACTTATGCTTCGTAGGTGTGTATTCATAAGACTACGAGGACGCTAGACCAAGTCAAACGGTTAAGTGTTTGATATGTGGTCATACTTGGGGAGATATCCAATGGACAGCAATGCTATTGCTCACGAGATCCTAAATGCAATAGGCGGCTCAAAAAACTTAACTCACAACGAAGTGTGCATGACGCGACTTCGCCTTTCCATCAAAGATATGACGCTTATAGATCATGAACAACTGGCCACAGCCACTGGTGTTCTTGGTATTGTAGGAAAAGGTGCCAACGGACTTGAGGTAGTCTTTGGCCCCAATCTTGTGTGTCAAGTAAACGATGCCCTTAGTCACATTTTGGGTGAGCCAGAAAAGACTTTTTGTTCGTTAGATGAGAAGCGAGCAGATCTTTCCACTCAGCACAATGAAGAAGTGGATGAGCTAATCTCTTTGCTTGCTCAAAAAAATACCCTTGATCAAGACGAAGAAGACTTTGACAGTCTTGCCTCTGACTTAGACGCAGACGACTTTGAAGACAACTATGAGGATGACCTCGACGCGCCTCGCCTACTCATAATCAACGGCCCAAACATCAACATGCTGGGCATTCGTGAGCCAGAGGTTTATGGAAAAGCTGACTACAGAACCCTCATAGAGACTTGTAAGGAAGAAGCCCTCTCTCAAGGTTTCTCTGATTGTGTGTGTTATCAATCAAACCATGAGGGTGATCTAGTTGATGCAATCCAGGACGCCCTGGGCAGCTACGATGGCATTATTATCAATCCTGCCGCCTATACGCACACCTCAGTTGCCCTGCTCGACGCGGCACTAGCAGTGCAAATTCCCATGATTGAGGTACATCTTACTGACATCTCTACCAGAGAAGACTTTAGGCACATTTCTTATATAAAAGATGCATGCTTTGCTACAGTTGCTGGTAAAGGAATTGACAGCTACAGAGAGGCAATCCAACTGATGGCGGTTCATCTCAAAGATGAAGCATAGCCAGTTGCTTATAACCATTTGGCGAGAAACACAAAACCTGCTGTAATGCTAAATTGCAGCAGGTTTTTATGAACACGTAAGTACATCTGACTCGGTTATCACCACATCTACGGCAACATCAGATGCTGTATGAGGAAGCATCGTCTGGCTCAAATTTTGCTGGTAAGCAAGACAAATTTTCTTGCCAGGGTACGTAGACAAGAACCGATCATAAAAACCAGCACCATAACCCAAGCGATACCCCTTTGTATCAACAAGAAGCGCTGGAACAATGCAGATTGAAGCGTCCATCTGCTCTTCTGTTAAAGCCGGTAATTCTTTTGGCGGTTCAAGTAGACCAAAAGGAGCAGCAATAAGTTGATCTAAAG
>JABZHK010000005.1:12303-21302 GCA_015258885.1 Atopobium sp. | reverse complement strand
GTAATTTTGGCGGCCTGATTTTACAAAATTATTATCGTGGATTGTTTTTGCAAAATTTTTTGAAAAAAACTTTTCAAAATTCCTTGGGTTTCTCGCCAATGGATACGCCCGGGTCAGCGGTTTGACCTCGCAAAATAGGCGAGAAGAAAGATCTCGCAGCTAGAAGGTATCAAACGGTCTTCACAAAGCGTTCATCTTTTAGAGATTTTAGGCTTGTTTCTTGTCAAAAATGAGTGTAAAGTAGACGGGCTGCTCAAACAGGACAATTATGTCTAAAGGCAGTATGTACAGGACGTGGTCCGCTGGGGAAGAGTACCCGATGTGCTCTCAAGGTCCCATGACCACCGAAGGTTAGGAAAGAGCATGGTTAATACCATCCTCGGCCGCAAGCTGGGCATGACCCAGGTATGGGACGAGAACGACAACGTCGTTCCTGTTACCGTCGTTCTTGCTGGCCCCTGCACCGTTTCACAGGTAAAGACTGTTGAGACGGACGGCTACAATGCCGTACAGATTGGCTTCGGCGACATCTCCGAGAAGCATGTCAACAAGCCAATGGCTGGTCACTTCAAGGCACAGGGCGTCGAGCCAATGCGTTACCTCCGCGAGGTTCGCGTTGAGGATGCTTCTGAGCACAAGACCGGCGATGTTGTCACAGTTGCTGACTTCTCTGAGGTCACCGCTGTTGACGTAACAGGCACTTCTAAGGGTAAGGGTTTCCAGGGTACCGTTAAGCGCTGGAACTTCTCTCGCGGTCCAATGACTCACGGTTCTCGTAACCAGCGTCGTCCAGGTTCCATTGGTCAGTGCGCATACCCTGCACGCGTTCGTAAGGGCCTTCACATGTATGGTCACATGGGCGCAGAGCGCGTTACGGTCAAGAACCTTAAGCTTGTCCGCGTTGATGCTGAGCAGAACCTCATGCTTATCAAGGGTGCTGTTCCTGGCGGCAAGAATGCCCTCGTCCAGGTCCGCATGGCCTAAGGGCCTTTAGGCAAACACTTAGGCTAACAAGGAGACAACATGTCCAAGTATGAGATTAAGAACGTAGAGGGAAAGAAGGTCGGCGACGCCGAGCTCTCCTCTGACGTCTATGGCATTGAGCCAAACATCCCTGTTGTGCACCAGGTTGTAGTCTGCCAGGACGCATCCGCACGTCAGGGTACCCACTCTACAAAGAACCGTCACGAGGTATCCGGCGGTGGCGTTAAGCCTTACCGTCAGAAGGGTACTGGTCGTGCTCGCCAGGGTTCTATTCGTGCTGGTCAGTGGACTGGTGGTGGCGTCATTTTTGGACCTACCCCTCGTTCCCACGCACGTCGTATTAACAACAAGATGGTCAAGCTTGCTATGAGGTCTGTCCTCTCCGGCAAGGTTGCAGACTCCGAGCTTGTCCTCGTTGACTCTCTTGAGTTTGCTCAGCCTTCCACCAAGCAGGCAAAGGCTGCACTTCAGAACCTCGGTATTGAGGGTAAGCGCGTTACCGTCATCGTCCCAGACGACGACGTCAACACCTACCTCTCTTTCCGTAACCTTCCTAAGGTTTCGATCTTCGGCGTTTCTGAGGTTACTACTCGTTTCCTGATCGACAACGGCGCACTTGTTATGTCCGCTGATGTCGCTAAGCAGCTTGGGGAGGTGCTCGCATAATGAACTCTCCTTATGAGGTCATCATTCGTCCTATCGTTTCAGAGCGTGCTTTCGATCTGATGGAGCAGGGCAAGTACACTTTTGAGGTTGCTCGTAACGCAGGTAAAGAAGAGATTGCTGCAGCTGTAGAGAAGCTCTTCTCTGTACACGTCACCAAGGTAAACACACTTTCTGTTAAGCCAAAGAACAAGCGTGTACGTTATCAGCAGGCAGGCAAGACCCGCCAGTGGAAGAAGGCTATTGTTACCCTCGCTGCTGGTGAGACTATCGAGATCTTCGGTAATAACTCTGCTGAGTAAGGTTTTTCTCCCGTGCCTCTTTTGAGGTACGGGTTCGTATGCCGCGCATAGTAGATACGCGCGGTACCGTGGTAATCCGGTGTTAGCTCGACTTTCCCTTAAGCGGGCTAGCCAACGGAGAAGAAAGGGATACTGTTTATGGCAGTTAGGCATCTAAAGCCAACAAGCGCAGGCAGGCGCTTCCAGACAATCTCAGACTTTGCTGAGATTACAACTGATAAGCCCGAGAAGTCCCTTCTCGAGCCTCTGCCAAAGAAGGCTGGCCGCAACAACAATGGCCGCATCACTACCCGTCACCAGGGTGGTGGCCACAAGCGCCAGTACCGTCGTATCGACTTCAAGCGTCGCAAGGATGACATCCCAGCTAAGGTCGCTACTGTTGAGTACGATCCTAACCGTTCCGCTCGTATTGCTCTTCTGCACTATGCAGACGGCGCAAAGGCATACATCCTTTGCCCAGAGGGCCTGAGCGTCGGTGACACCGTTCTTTCTGGTACCAAGGACATCGACATCAAGCCTGGTAACTGCACCACTCTTGAGCAGATTCCAGTAGGTACTCTTGTTCACGCAGTTGAGTTCCAGCCTGGCAAGGGTGCTGCAATGGCACGTGCTGCTGGTACTTCCGTCCAGCTCATGGGTAAGGACAACGGCTATGCAGTTCTGCGTATGCCTTCCTCCGAGCTCCGTCGTGTTCTTCTGACCTGCCGTGCAACCATCGGCGAGGTTGGTAACGCTGAGCACTCCAACATTGTTGTTGGTAAGGCTGGTCGTTCCCGTTGGGCAGGCGTCCGTCCTACCGTCCGTGGTACTGTCATGAACCCTGTTGACCACCCACACGGCGGTGGTGAAGGTAAGAACCACACTTCTGGTCGTCCTTCCGTCACCCCATGGGGTAAGCCAACCAAGGGTTATAAGACCCGCGACCCGAAGAAGGCTTCTAACCGCCTGATCATTCGCCGTCGTAAGTCCAAGTAAGACACGAGTAGGAGTAGATAAATGAGCAGAAGTCTCAAAAAAGGCCCCTTTGTGGAGACTCGCCTCCTTGCGCGTGTCGCTGCAATGAACGAGGCTGGCAAGAAGGACGTTATCAAGACTTGGTCACGTTCCTCAACCATCTTCCCTGAGATGGTCGGTCACACCATCGCTGTTCACGATGGTCGTAAGCATGTACCTGTGTACGTCACTGAGTCCATGGTTGGTCACAAGTTGGGCGAGTTCTCCCCATCCCGTACCTTCCGCGGTCACAAGGCCAAATAGGGGGAGTGTAGTAAATGGCTAAGAACACCGATTCTATTGAGGTTCGCGCAACAGCTAAGTATGTTCGCGTTGCTCCTCGTAAGGCTCGCGCAGTTGTCGCGCTTGTCCGCGGTAAGTCTGTCGAGAAGGCCCTTGAGGTTCTTCAGTTCTCGACTCGCGCTGCCGCTACTGATGTTGCTAAGGTTCTGCGCTCTGCAGTTGCTAACGCCGAGAACAACAATGGTCTCCGTGCTAACAACCTGGTAGTCAAGACCGCTTTTGTTGACGAAGGCCCAACGCTTAAGCGTATTCGCCCTCGTGCAAAGGGTTCGGCTTCCCGCATTAACAAGCGCATGAGCCACATTACCGTTGTCGTTGCACCTCGAAAGGAGGCGTAGGAATGGGTCAGAAAGTACAGCCTACAGGCTTCCGTCTTGGTGTAACCGAGAGCTGGCGTTCTCGTTGGTACGCCGATAAGGACTACGCCGAGCAGCTCGGCAACGATCTTGCTATCCGCAAGTATCTCGAGAAGCGCCTTGAGAAGGCAGCTGTTGCTCGTATTGATATCGAGCGCGCTGGCGATAAGGTCAAGGTAACTATTTTCTCCGCACGTCCTGGTATTGTCATTGGCAAGAAGGGTGCAGAGATTGACGGCCTCCGTGCAGATCTTGAGCGTGTTGCTAAGGTCGGCAAGGGTCAGGTCAACGTTGATGTTGTCGAGGTTAAGCGTCCTGAGCTTGACGCAAACCTTGTTGCTCAGTCCATCGCAGAGCAGCTTGAGCAGCGTGTCGCTTTCCGTCGCGCTATGCGTAAGGCTGTTCAGTCCGCTCGTAAGGCTGGTGCTAAGGGTATTCGTATCCAGTGCTCCGGTCGTCTGAACGGTGCTGAGATGGGCCGCCGTGAGTGGTACCGTGAGGGTCGCGTGCCTCTGCACACCCTTCGTGCTGCAATCGGCTATGGTACTGCAACAGGCCGCACCACCATGGGCGCTGTTGGTATCAAGGTTTGGATTTATTACGGCGAGAAGATGCCTGGACAGCCAACACCTAACCCAGCTCTTGAGGGCTCCGCTCGTCCTCGTCGTGCTCGCAATGAGAGGAGGGGCCGTTAATGCTTGCTCCAAAGCGTGTATTGCACCGTAAGGTACAGCGCGGTTCCATGAAGGGCCAGGCAAAGGGTAATACCCAGCTGCATTTTGGTTCCTGGGGCATCCGTGCAGAGGAGGCTCACTGGATTACTAACCGCCAGATTGAGGCTGCTCGTATTGCTCTCACCCGTGAGATGAAGCGTGGCGGTAAGGTTTGGATTACTATCTTCCCAGATAAGCCAATCACCAAGAAGCCTGCAGAGACTCGCATGGGTTCCGGTAAGGGTAACCCAGAAGAGTGGGTAGCAGTTGTTAAGCCTGGTCGTATCATGTTCGAGATTGATGGCGTACCAGAGGAAGTTGCTCGTGAGGCTCTCCGTCTTGCTCAGCACAAGCTTCCAATTAAGACCAAGATTGTCTCCAAGGCCGATCAGGACGGTGAGAACTAATGAAGTACACCGAAATCAAGGCTATGAGCGATGCAGACCTCGCTAAGAAACTCGAGGAAGGCCGCGCAGAGCTCTTTAATCTTCGTTTCCAGATGGCAACCAGCCAGCTGGACAACACCGCTCGTGTCAAGGCTGTTAAGCGTGACATTGCTCGCGTTCAGACCGAGATGCGCACCCGTCAAATTGCTGCGGAAGCATCCGCAGAGCAGAACTAGATCGCAGGAGATAAGTTATGGCAGAGACCGAAAGCAGAAATGCGCGTAAGGTTCGTACCGGACTCGTCGTCTCCATCTCTGGCGAGAAGACGATTACGGTAGAGATTACTTACCGTAAGCACCACCCTAAGTATGGCAAGATGATGACCATCGGCAAGAAGCTTCACGTTCACGATGAGAACAACGAGGCTGGTCTGGGCGATACCGTCCGCGTCATGGAGACTCGTCCTCTTTCCAAGACCAAGCGTTGGCGTCTCGCAGAGATCGTTGAGCGCGCTAAGTAATTAGCACCTAGGAAACAGCTTTTAGCTCAACCTAGTTTTGTATCTATCATTATTTCTCATGTGCGCAAATACGCGCACCTCTGAGAAATTAGGTTCCGGAGGAACGTCACATGATTCAGATGGAGACCATTCTCAACGTCGCTGACAACAGCGGCGCAAGGCGCGTAAAGTGCGTCAAGGTCCTTGGTGGCTCCAAGCGTCGTTACGCCGGCCTTGCCGACGTCATCATTGGCGCTGTCCAGGAGGCTACTCCAGGTGGTTCGGTGAAGAAGGGCGACATTGTTCGCTGCGTCATCGTTCGTACCGCTAAGGACACCCGTCGCAAGGACGGTAGCTACATCCGCTTTGACCAGAACGCATGCGTTCTTGTTAACAAAGAGGGTGAGCCCAAGGGTACTCGTATCTTTGGACCAGTCGCTCGCGAGCTGCGCGACCACAAGTACATGAAGATTGTCTCACTTGCACCTGAGACCCTTTAAGGAGGAACGACATGCCTAAGATGAAGATCAAGAAGGGCGACAAGGTCGAGGTCCTCACTGGTAAGGACAAGGGTAAGCGCGGCGAGGTACTTCGCGTATATCCAGAGAAGAACAAGGTTGTCGTTGAGGGCGTTGCAATTGCAAAGCGCCATGTCAAGCCAAACGCAGCTAACCAGCAGGGTGGCATCGTTGAGGCAGAGGCAGCAATCGACGCTTCCAATGTTGCTCTTATCGACCCTAAGACCGACAAGCCAACCCGTGTTGGCTACCTGATCAAGGAGGACGGCACTAAGGTCCGCGTCTCCAAGAAGTCAGGCGCTGAGCTCTAAGTTATACGTGTTTCTCGCTTTGTAGAAACATCTCAGAGCTATTTCAAACCCCGTTATCATCAGATAGCGGGGTTTTCTTTTTGGGCGAGAAGTGCGGTGTTGTGTAAGTCGTGTGATGACATGAAAAAATATCAGCTAGCTTGAAATTCTCGTCCCATTTTTGCTCAATAAGGTCTAATATTGTTCATTGCGTCTTTCTATGGGACACGTATGTCTCGAGGATGCAGATGGCTCCTAGTTCGCCAAACTAGGAGGTGCGAGGCGATCCCCGCACTTAAAACCCCAAGAGTTAAGGAGAAACCATGGCAGACGAGAAGTACACACCTCGCCTTAAAGAGCTTTACTACGCATCCGTGCGTGATGCTCTGAAGGAGAAATTTGGTTACACCAACGTTAACCAGATTCCTAAGTTTGAGAAGATCGTTGTCAACATGGGTGTTGGCGAGGCAGCTACAGACGCTAAGGCAATTGACGGCGCTGTAAACGACCTCCGTACCATTACTGGTCAGCAGCCACTTGTTACACACGCTCGCAAGTCTATCGCAACCTTTAAGCTTCGCCAGGGTATGCCAATCGGCGCTAAAGTTACCCTTCGTGGCGATCGTATGTGGGAGTTCCTGGATCGTCTGATCGCAGTTGCAATTCCTCGTATTCGCGACTTCCGTGGTATCTCTGCTAAGAGCTTCGACGGCCGTGGTAACTTCTCCATGGGCGTAACCGAGCAGCTCATCTTCCCAGAGATTGACTTTGACAAGATGGACCACACCCGCGGTATGGACATCACCATTGTCACCACTGCTAACACCAACGAGGAGGGTAAGGCACTTCTCGACGCCTTCCACTTCCCATTCAAGCAGGACTAACTTTTACCTGCGCTTAAATTAAGCGCATTCCTGTTGGCATCTTCGATGCCGGGTGACATAGTCACCAGCACTATTGTTTGAAGTCATCTTGGCGTTCGCCAAGTTGCATTTTGAAGGAGGATTTGTGGCTAAGACTTCGATGATCGTCAAAGCCTCGCGTGAGCCGAAGTACTCTACGCGCACACAGAACCGTTGCCAGCGTTGTGGACGTCCCCACTCCGTTTACCGCAAGTTTGGTCTGTGCCGTGTGTGCTTCCGTGAGCTAGCGAGCAAGGGCGAGCTTCCTGGTGTCCGCAAGGCAAGCTGGTAGGACTCAGGGCTCTGGCGTCAAGGCATCTGCGCCACGGGTGTAGATGAACCAGACACGCAGTTTCATCATTAACGAAGGAGAAGGATCAAATGAAAATTACCGATCCCATTTCAGACATGCTGACGCGTATTCGTAACGCAAACTCAGCTGGCAAGGATTCCGTATCCATGCCATCGAGCAAGGTGCTCGTTGAGATTGCTCGCGTCATCACCGAAGAGGGCTATGTCGAGGGTTACACCGTTGAGGATACTAAGCCTCAGAAGACTCTTCACATCACCCTTAAGTATGGTAAGAAGCGCGCTAAGGTTATCCGCGGCATTCGTCGTATTTCCAAGCCTGGTCTGCGCATTTACTCCACCGCTGAGAAGCTTCCACGCGTTCTTGGTGGTCTTGGTACTGCAGTGGTTTCCACTTCTAAGGGCATGATGTGCGACCGCGACGCTCGTAAGAACGGCGTTGGCGGCGAGGTCATCGCTTACGTTTGGTAAATCTGACAGGAATGAAAGGAGACAGCCGTGTCTCGTATTGGTAAGAAGCCTGTCCAGATTCCTGCTGGAGTCACTGTGACAGTTGATAACACCACCGTTACCGTTAAGGGTTCTAAGGGCGAGCTGACTCGTACTTTCTCTGAGCTGGTTGCTATCGCTCAGGAGGGCGAGGAGATTCTTGTTACTCGCGTTGACGAGTCCACTGAGTCCAATGCTCAGCAGGGTCTTGTCCGCACCCTTATCCACAACATGGTTGTTGGTGTCTCTGAGGGCTTCGAGAAGAAGCTCGAGCTCACCGGCGTTGGTTACCGTGTAGCACTTAAGGGCAAGGATCTTGACCTTTCCCTTGGTTATTCTCACCCAGTTCTCTATGTTGCACCTGAGGGCATTAGCTTTGAGGTACCTGATAACACTCACCTTACCGTTAAGGGTATTTCTAAGGAGAAGGTCGGCCAGGTTGCAGCTGAGATTCGTATGAAGCGTCCACCAGAGCCTTACAAGGGCAAGGGCATTCACTACGAAGGTGAGCACATCCGCAGGAAGCTCGGTAAGGCTGCTAAGTAAAGCAACCCTACTTTTAGGCTAAAAGACCATCACCCCGTTAGGTGATGGCATGTCTCTAAGGAGAAGGAATGAACAAGCAGCAGGCGAAAAAGGCGGGTCTTGAACGCCGCAAGCGCCGCGTACGTGCCAAGGTCTTTGGTACACCTGAGCGTCCGCGTCTTGCAGTTCACCGCACAAACGCAAACATTTATGCACAGCTTATTGACGACGCTTCTGGAAGAACTCTCTGCTCTGCCTCTACGCTTGACCCAGAGTTCCGTTCTACTGGCAAGGTTGGCTCCAACAAGGAGGCAGCTGAGTTCGTAGGTGAGCTTATCGGTAAGCGCGCTGCCGAGAAGAACGTCACTGAGGTCACTTTTGACCGTGGTGGCCGTCTCTATCACGGCCGCGTCAAGGCTTTGGCAGATGGCGCCCGCAACGCGGGCCTGAAGTTCTAGGAGGATTCAATGGCACGTGATCGTAAGCGCCAGCAGGATACGGATCTTCAGGAGCGCGTCGTTTATATTCACCGCGTTTCCAAGACCGTTAAGGGTGGCCGCCGTATGTCACTCGTTGCTCTGGTAGTCGTTGGCGACGGTAAGGGTAACGTTGGTATTGGCCAGGGTCGTTCCGCTGAGGTACCTCTGGCAATTCAGAAGGGCGTCGAGGACGCAAAGAGGAACATGTTCAAGGTCCCACTGACCGAGACTGGTTCCGTACCACACGCAGTCACTGGTCACTACGGTGCAGGCTCTGTTCTTATTAAG
>JABZHK010000005.1:0-12293 GCA_015258885.1 Atopobium sp. | reverse complement strand
CTGCATTCGAGGGTACTGGTGTTATTGCTGGTGGTCCTATTCGTCCACTCTTCGAGCTTGCAGGTATCACCAATGTACTTTCTAAGTCCCTTGGTACCGACAACGCTCTGAACATGATTAAGGCAGCAGCTGAGGGTCTGAAGGAGCTTTCCAGCCCAGAAGAAGCAGCTGAGCGTCGTGGCCTAACCGTCGGCGATATGTTCGTCGGAAAGGAGAACTAACGATGGCTAAGAACCTTAGCATCAAGCTTGTCCGTGGCGCCGTTGCAGGCGTCAAGAAGGACCAGACTGCTACGGTGAAGGCCCTCGGCCTCCACAAGATCGGCGATACCGTCGAGCAGCCTGACAACCCAAGCATTCGTGGAATGATCTTCAAGGTTAAGCACCTTGTCGAGGTTGAAGAGAACTAGAGGTAGTAATAATGCAGCTCAATGATCTTCGCCCCGCAGTGGGTTCGCGCAAAAATCGTAAGCGCGTAGGTCGCGGTAATTCTTCAGGCAATGGTACTTTTGCCGGCCGCGGTATGAATGGTCAGCTCTCCCGCTCTGGTGGCGGTAAGGGCGCTGGCTTCGAGGGTGGACAGCAGCCACTGGCTATGCGTCTTCCTAAGCTTCCTGGTTTCACTAACCACAACCGTGTTGAGTACGCTCCAGTCAACGTTGCTCGTCTGAATGCACTCTTTGCAGACGGCGAGACCGTAGACGCAGAGGCTCTGGTTGCTAAGGGAGTTATCAAGTACAACTTCATCCCAGTCAAGGTTCTGGGTGATGGCGAGCTTTCTAAGAAGCTCACTGTTAAGGTCGACAAGGTTTCCGCCTCCGCAAAGGCTAAGATCGAGGCGGCCGGTGGAAAGGTTGAGGCCGAGTAGTGAGTAAAGGAATCGCCAACGCATTTCGTGTTCCGGAACTAAGGGGAAAGATTCTCCTTACGGTACTGATTCTTCTTCTGTACCGTTTTGGTGCGTATCTTCCTGTGCCCGGTGCTCCATTCCAGCAGATGCTTTCTGTTTATCAGAATGGTCTTTCTAAGAATGGTGCAATGGCCGTGCTTAACCTATTTTCGGGTGGCGCTCTTTCTCGCATGTCTGTTTTCAGTCTGGGCATCATGCCTTACATTACGGCTCAGATCATCTTCCAGATGATGCAGTCCGTTATTCCATCTCTTGGCGAGCTTGCTAAAGATGGTGAGAGCGGCCAGCGTAAGATTACGCAGTACACGCGTTATCTTACGGTTGGCTTAGCTCTGCTCAATGCAGTTGGTTACCTGTTCTTGTTTAAGAGCTATGGTGTATCTTTTGCATCTATGGAGGGCGTGCCTGAGGCACTTGAAAACTTCCTGGTAGTCTTTACCATGCTAGTTGGTGCCATCATTATTATGTGGCTCGGTGAGGTTATTACTCAGCAGGGTGTTGGCAATGGAATGAGTCTTATCATCTTTGCAAACATCATGGCTGGACTTCCAACAGCCCTTATTTCTTCAGTAGCTACTCGTGGAAACATTATTCTTACCGTTGTTACTGTTGTGGTTATGCTCGCTATTATTCCGCTCATTGTTTATATTGAGCGTGGTCAGCGTCGTATTCCTATCAACTATGCTAAGCGCGTTGTTGGTCGTCGTATGATGGGTGGTCAGTCAACGTACCTTCCAATTAAGGTAAACACTGCAGGCGTTGTACCAATCATCTTTGCATCTGCAATCCTGTACCTTCCTGCTCAGGTTGCTGTGTTCTTCCCAGGAGTAGAGTGGATTCAAAATCTTGCTACTTCACTTTCTTCTGGATGGGTTAACTGGGTTCTCTCAGTTATGTTCATTGTCTTCTTTGCATACTTCTACACCTCAATGGTGTTCAATCCAGAGGAGACAGCAGACCAGCTTAAGAAGCAGGGTGGCTTTATTCCTGGTGTTCGTCCAGGTACTGCTACTTCAACGTATATCAAGACTGTTATTGACAGAGTCACCCTCCCCGGTGCTATCTTTATGGCAGTTCTTGCAATCGTCCCAACCATTATTTTCTGGTTCACAGGCGATTCGTTGATACAGGCGTTTGGTGGAACTTCCGTCCTGATTATGGTCGGTGTTGCAATGGATACACTCTCTTCCATTGAGTCCCACCTTAAGATGCACAACTATGAGGGCTTCTTTAAGTAGTTCTTAATACGTAGCATAAAGGGGCCTGGAAACAGGCCCCTTTTATTATTTGAAAGGAAGGCGAAGCATGAACATTGTTCTTCTCGGCGCACCTGGCGCTGGCAAGGGTACACAGGCTCAGAAGCTCGTTGCAGAGTATGGACTTGCTCACATCTCAACCGGTGACCTTCTTCGTGCTGCTGTTAAAGCTCAGTCTGAGCTTGGCGTTAAGGCTAAAGAGTATATGGATGCTGGTCAGCTTGTTCCAGATCAGCTTGTAATTGACCTGGTAAAAGAGCGCCTTTCTGCAGACGATGCAAAGGCCGGTTTTATTCTTGATGGCTTCCCACGCAACACCGCTCAGGCAGTAACCCTTGATTCTGAGCTTCAGAATATGGGCCTCAAGCTTGATGCAGCTCTGCTTGTTGCTGTTGAGCCAGAGGTTATTGTTGAGCGTCTTTCTTCTCGTCGCACCTGCAAAGAGTGTGGTTACACTGCACCAGCTGGTACAGAGACTTGCCCAAATTGTTCTGGTGAGATGTATCAGCGTGATGACGATAAGCCAGAGACTATTCGTAAGCGTCTTGATGTGTACGAGAACCAGACTTCTCCTTTGATTGAGTACTACAAAGGACATGGAATTCTGAAGGAGGTCAACGGAGATCGTCCTGTTGACGAGGTATTCGCCGACGTAAAGACACTCCTCGCACTATGATTACGATAAAAACACCTGAACAAATCGAGGCAATGAAGGTGTCGGGCGCCCTTTCTAAGGCAGCTCTTCGTCGTGCTGGATCCATGATTAGACCTGGTGTTTCAACGCTCGAGATTGACCGCGCTGTTGAAGCTTTTATTAGACTTCATGGCGGAACCCCTACCTTTAAAGGCTACGGTGGATTCCCTGGATCTGTTTGCTCTTCTATTAACGAGCAGATTGTTCACGGTATTCCATCAGCAAATGTCATTTTGCAAGATGGCGATATTCTGACCATTGATACGGGTGCTACCGTTAACGGTTGGGCAGGAGACAACGCTTGGACGTTTTACTGCGGAACAGTTGACGAGAAAACCCAGGCACTTTGTGAGGTTACCCGCGATTGCCTTAAGGCAGGTATTGCAGCTGCTGTTCCTGGAGCTCGCCTTGGCGACGTTGGACATGCAGTTCAGAAGCTTGCTGAGGATAATGGCTATGGCGTTATTCGTGATTTTGTTGGTCATGGTATTGGCCGCGATCTTCACGAGGACCCCGAGGTCAGAAACTACGGTCGTGCAGGCAACGGCATTGTTCTTCGTGAGGGAATGGTAATTGCAATTGAGCCTATGATTGCTATGGGTACCTACGATTGCACCGTTCTTGAAAATGGTTGGACGGTTGTTACCGATGATGGCCTGCCATCAGCACATTATGAGAACACGGTTGCTATTACTGCCGATGGTCCCGTTATCGTTTCAGAAGATGAAGTTGGTCCATGGTGCGAGATGCAAGGCGGTCTTGAGTAACACTTACATAGTTCTTCTCACTATCTAATTGTGTTGAAAAAATAAGTGATAGACGAGTGGCACATTTTTATGTATTATTGATAACCGCTGTCGATGTGTCGAGAGGATGAAAGTTGGCTAAACAAGACGCGATTGAGCTTGAAGGCAAGGTACTAGAACCCCTGCCAAACGCTATGTTTAACGTTGAGTTAGAGAACGGCAAGACCATCCTTTGCACCATCTCAGGTAAGATTCGAATGAACTACATTCGAATTCTCCCTGGTGATAAGGTTGTAGTAGAGATTTCTCCTTACGATCTTACCAGGGGTCGCATTACTTACCGTTACAAGTAAGTAGTGTCCAGCCTTGTGCCATGCATGAGGCTATCTGTGTCTTTGCGCATGTTGCAAGGGCACATGTACGCAAGTACAGTCGGTATTTCACGCCAGCGGCTGGGCGAGTATATAGTTCGTATCAGCAGAACCGAAAGGAAGACACATGAAGGTACGTCCTTCGGTAAAGAAGATGTGCGACAAGTGCAAAGTCATCCGTCGCCACGGTAAGGTTTACGTGATTTGCGAGAACCCGCGCCACAAACAGCGTCAGGGCTAAGGAAGGAGCACCAAGTTGGCCCGTATTAACGGCGTCGACCTGCCACGCGATAAGCGTGTTGAGGTCGGACTCACCTATCTTTACGGCATTGGTCAGACTCGTGCAACCAAGATTTGCAACGAGACTGGTATCGATGTAAATACTCGCGTCAAGGACCTCACAGAGGAAGAAGTCACCAAGATTCGTGACTTTATTGACGCTAACTACACCACCGAGGGCGATCTTCGCCGCGAGGTGCGTCAGAATGTTGCCCGCCTGATGGAGATTGGCTGCTACCGCGGCCTCCGTCACCGCAAGGGCCTCCCTGTCCACGGTCAGCGTACCCACACTAACGCTCGTACTCGTAAGGGTAAGAAGCGTCAGGTGGGCGGCAAGAAGAAGTAGGCGAGGAGTAGCTAATGGCACAGAAAAAGAACGCTCGCACTACACGCGTCCGCCGCTCCGAGCGTAAAAACATTGCAGTGGGCCAGGCCCACATCAAGAGCACATTCAATAACACGATTGTCTCTATTTCCGATCCCCAGGGTAATGTAATTTCCTGGCAGTCCGGTGGTACCGTCGGCTTCAAGGGCTCTCGTAAGTCCACTCCTTTTGCTGCACAGCTTGCAGCAGAGGCAGCAGCAAAGGCAGCAATGGAGCACGGTCTCCACAAGGTAGCTGTTTTTGTTAAGGGCCCAGGCTCTGGTCGCGAGACCGCAATCCGTTCCCTTCAGGCAGCAGGCCTTGAGGTTTCGGGTATTCAGGATAAGACACCTATTGCACACAACGGCTGCCGTCCTAAAAAGCGCCGTCGCAACTAGCACGAAAGGACAAGCAAATGGCAATTGATAGGACCCCGGTCCTTAAAAGATGTCGTCAGCTTGGCATCGATCCCGTTGTGATGGGGATCAATAAGACTTCTAACCGTGAGCCACGTCGCCGTCGTCGCCAGGAGAGCGAGTACGGTATGCAGCTCCGTGAGAAGCAGAAGGCTAAGTTCATTTACGGCGTCCTTGAGAACCAGTTCCACGGCTACTATGAGATGGCTAAGAAGAACCCAGGCATTACTGGTGACAACCTGATGAGCATCCTTGAGACTCGTCTTGACAACGTCATCTTCCGCCTTGGCTTTGCTCGTACACGTAAAGAGGCTCGTCAGACTGTCCGTCACGGTCACATCACCGTTAACGGTCAGCGCGTTGACATTCCTTCTTATCGCGTAAAGAGCGGCGATGTTATCGCTGTTGCTTCCAAGGCAAAGGATCTTCTTCCAATCAAGGAAGCTCTCATTTCCTCCGAGCACATGGCAGTTCCTGCATGGCTTGAGGTTGACATTGAGAAGCTGCAGGGCACTGTTCTTCAGCTTCCAACCCGCGATCAGATCGACCTTGAGATTGACGCACAGCTGATCGTCGAGCTCTACTCCAAGTAAGCCCGACCCGTTTTGGAGGTAGCAATGTCCGAATTTATCCGACCAAATGTGTCGGTAGATGAAATCGGCGCAAACGTCGCTCGTGTGAGCGTAGAGCCGCTTGAGCGTGGCTATGGTGACACGCTTGGCAACTCCCTCCGCCGCGTACTGCTTTCCTCTCTTGAGGGAGCTGCGGTTGAGGCCATCCAGATTGATGGCGTTCAGCATGAGTTCACTACGGTTGAAGGCGTCTATGAGGACGTTACTGACATCGTTCTGAACGTTAAGGGCCTAGTTTTCCGCAACACCAACAACTCTGATGAGGCTGAGGCTTCCATCTCTGTTGATGGTCCTTGCACAGTCACTGGTGCTGATCTTGATGTTCCTATGGGCTATGAGCTGGTCAACCCAGCTCAGCACATTTGCACTCTTGCTGAGGGAGCTCATCTTTCCATGAGACTTCGCCTTGGTAATGGTCGCGGTTATGTTTCCGGTGAGGATAACGAGCGTGAGAGCGATCCAATTGGATTCATTCACGTTGACTCGATCTTCTCGCCAGTTCGCCGCTGCGCTAAGGCTGTTGAGCCTTGCCGTGTTGGCCGTCACACCGACTATGATCGTCTGGTGCTTGAGGTTGAGACCAATGGTGCAATCAGCCCTCGCGAGGCTGTCGTTGAGGCTGCAAACATCATTAACCAGCACATGAGCGCATTCATGGGACTTACTGATTTTGACGAGACTCAGGAAGAGGCTTCGATTTTTGCTAAGGCAGACGTCGAGGATGATTCCGAGCTTGAGAAGCAGGTTGAGGATTTGGACCTTTCCGTCCGTTCTTATAACTGCCTCAAGCGTGCAGGAATTCACTCTGTCCGTCAGCTCGTTGATTTCTCTGAGAACGATCTTCTCAACATCAGAAACTTTGGTGTTAAGTCTATTGAAGAAGTCAAGGAAAAGCTCGAGAGCATGGGCCTGTCCCTTAAGGCTTAGTCGCGCCTTGTCACGCATAGGAGAATGTAAATTATGAGGCACAATAAGAAGAGGGGCATGAAGCTTGGTACTGATGCTAGCCACACCAAGGCCATCAAGAAGAGCCTGATCCAAGCCCTTTTCACTAACGATCGTATTAAGACTCTTGACGTCCGCGCTAAGGCAGTTCGCGGCGAGGTCGACAAGGTCATCACTTGGGCAAAGCGCGGCGACCTTCACGCTCGTCGTCTTGCTATGGCCAAGGTTGGTAACGCAGAGCTTGTCCGTGAGGTATTTGACAAGGCTGCTCAGGGTATGTGGGCTGACCGCAACGGCGGTTACACCCGTATCATGAAGCTTGGTCCTCGTAAGGGCGACGCTTCTGAGGTTGTTATCCTTGAGCTTGTTACCGAGCCAGTTCAGCCAAAGGCTTCTAACAAGAAGGCTAAGGCAACCAAGGTTGCTCCTGCTCCTGTAAAGGAAGAGGAGACCGAGGCTCCAGCAGAGGAGACCGAGCAGACCGAAGAGGCTGCAGAGTAACTTCTGTCAAAGTGAATCTAAAGAGGTCCTGGCTTTTTGCTGGGACCTCTTTTTCAAATGAAGGAGGGTTGTCATGATTGAGTTCAAAAACGTATCTTTCGTATACGGTACGTCAGCTGCTGCGCAATCTATGACTGACTCTGCTTCTGAAGATGCCACAGGAGCCACTGAGAGCCAATCTCTGCACCCAATGGCACTAACCCTTGATAACGTTTCATTCACCCTAAAGCCGGGCTCTAGAACGGTTGTACTTGGCCACAATGGTTCAGGCAAGTCAACGCTTGCAAATCTTTGTAATGCATCGCTTTTTCCGTTTTCTGGAGAAGTTTTAGTAGACGGCACCTCAACTGCTGAAGTGCCTTCTACTCAGATTTCTTCTGTTGTGGGAATGGTTCGTCAAGATCCAACAGCGCAACTTGTTTGTGCAACGGTATTTGATGAGGTTGCCTTTGGCCCTGCTAATCTTGGTTTGTCAAAAGAAGAGATAGTTTCTCGTGTTACTCAAACACTGGAGCTTTGTGGCATTGCCGATTTGATTGATGCGCCTACCCACACGCTTTCTGGAGGCCAACAGCAGCTTGTTTCTATTGCAGCAGCACTTTCAGTGCGTCCACGTTACCTGGTGCTTGATGAGGCATTTGCTCAGCTTGATACTCGATTCAGAAATCACCTTTCTAACCTGGTAAACACTCTTGTTGCAAACGGGATGGGTGTGCTTGAAATTTCTCATTCATTTGAGTCTCTTCCCGGGGCTGACCAGGTACTTGTTTTGGAGAAAGGCAAGTTAGTTTGGTCGGGAACTCCCACAGAGTTTCTCTTGGATGCAAATGCAATCGCAAACGCTGGTTTTGATGATGCACTCACAGCAACAGCGCATATAGCTGCACAGGCTGGCTATAAGTTTGATGTGCCTTTTAACGCATCAGAGTTTGTTGCGTTTCTTGTTCAGAACAACCTTGCGTTTGACGCTTTGGATACCCTTGTGTATCAGCGCGCCCTTGAGGTGGTGCGAGCAAACAACTATGACGGAATTCAAGCTCTTGGCGAGGAACACGAGCTGGCAGTTTGTGGTGTATCTCACGCGTTTGATAAGCCCGTTCTGCATGACGTAACTATTTCCTCTACGGGAGAGCTTGTTGTTATGGTAGGCGCTTCTGGCTCTGGAAAAACAACCTGCGCCCGCATAGCCGCTGGCCTCATAGAGGCTGATACCGGGCACGCAACAATCGATGCGCGACTGGTGAGCCCTGGAGATGTCGGTATGTGTTTCCAGCGCCCCCAGGATCAACTCTTTGCCCAAAGTGTTGCTGAAGATATTGCGTTTGGTCCAAATAACAAGGGTTTCTCGCCAGACGATGTTGAGGCGCTTGTCGCGTATGCGGTAGCACGTGTGGGGCTTGACCAGCAGGTCATGGATGCATCTCCGCTAACGCTTTCTGGTGGCCAGGCTCGTCGCGCAGCGCTTGCAGGAACGCTGGCCTGCGCAACGTACGCGGTGGTGTTTGATGAGGCAACGTCTGGACTTGATGGCGAGGCGCGCTCGCAGGTGCTGCATCTTGCTCGTGAGCTGGCAAATGAGGGCAAAGCGGTTCTTGCAATCACCCATGATGTAAGCGAATGGCTTCCTTTTGCTGACAGAGTAGTGTTTCTCGAGAAGGGCTGTGTTGTTGCAGACGTCAATGTGCAAGAAGCACAGACAACCCCAGAGATTTACGAGGCTGCGCAGCTTGATTGCCCGCTGTTTGTAAGCGTATTGCATGAGCTTTTGGAGGCCTGCCATGTCTAAGTGCCCCTGTGCTCTGCTTAAGCACTTCTCGCTTGCTTCATTGACAGCGCAGACAAAAATCGTTGCCACTTTTGTGGGTATTGTTGCTCTCTTCTTAGTACAAGAACCACTCGCTTTTGTGGTATTTGCTTTGATTTGCGTAAGCCTTTTGTGGAGTGCTCGTGTAAGCTTGCCAGAGTTTTTGCGCGTAGCAAAGCCTGCGGCATTCATTTTGCTTATATCATTTGTAGCCAATACGCTGGTGTTTATTGGACATCCCGATATCATTTTCTCCGGATCAGTTGGTCTTTCTGTGGCGGGATTTTACAGAAGCACCGTGGCTATTGCCCGCGTGTTGCTTGCCTTGGCGCTGGTTTTATCGGTTGCGTCAACAACTACACCTACGCAGCTTGCTGATGGCTTTTCTGTACTGTTGCTGCCGCTGCGCATTATTCGTGTTGACGTTGATGGTTTGAGCATTGTGCTCTCAATTGCACTGAGGGCAATTCCTCTTACCTTAGAAGAACTCGACAGAATTAGAGCAGCTCAGAGGGCACGTGGATTCAATTTTGAATCGGGCGGTATTGTTGAGCGCATCAAAAAGTGGTTTACGCTTTTGGTACCGCTGACCGTCTCGCTCTTTCAGCGCGCAGATCAGATGGCGCAAACAATGACAGATCGCTGTCTTGGTGTAGCAAAACGCACGCGTATCTCTGCAAAAATGCAGCTTGTTGACTGGGTAGTGTTGCTGCTCTGGTCTGTGCTGTGCTTTAGCCTTGCAACGCTGTAGTGATCTTGCATTGCTGGGACAGTCTTGCAACGCTGTAGCGGGTTTGCAACGCTGTAGCGCTGGCGTTTGTTGTCGCGTAGCGTGCGCTTTCTTTGAGCCTACGATACAATCACTCTAGTGGGCAAAGTCATTCCAGGGAGCTTCATGAACTCAGAAACATCACAGAATATTGCATCAAATTGCAGTTTTGATGCATGCGAGGAGTCTTCGGCTGAACCTTCAGTTCCTGAGACTCTCGCTAAAGCTTCTTCTGAGCCTGAAGCCACGCTTGTTATCCAGCTAGGTTATCGCGGCGCTGCATTCTGCGGCTTTGCCGAGCAGCCCACTCAGCGCACCGTGGCAGGCGACCTTCGCCGCGCGCTTCAGACCGTTTTGCGCAGAGAGGTCGAGCTCACCTGCGCGGGCAGAACCGACGCCGGCGTGCACGCCCAGGCCCAGTACGTGAGCCTGCCTGTGTACGGCGCTGAGCTGGCGCTGTCTGGCGAGAAACTCGTCCGCTCGCTCACCGCTCTGACCGACGACGATATCTCTATCCGACAACTCTTCCGCGCCCCACAGGGTTTCTCGGCACGCTTTGACGCCCAGGCGCGTTCGTATCGCTATCGTATTTGTGCAGGTAGCGCTCGCCCCGTGCTGGGCTGGGACTACACGTGGTGGTACAACGGTCACCTGGACGCAGATCTTATGGACAAGGCGGCGCAGGCGCTGGTGGGAGAGCACGATTTCAAGAGCTTCTGCAAGGCAATTTCTGCCGAGGGCAAGCCAACGCATCGTTTTGTGGAGCGCCTTACCGTTGAAGAAATTGAAGAGGCTGGCGAGAAACTCATTGCAGTTGATATTACGGGTAACGCCTTCTTGCATAACATGGTGCGCACGATTGTGGGCACACTGGTTGAGATTGGCCGAGGTCACAGGCCTGTTGAGTGGATCGACGAGGTTCTAGCTGCTCAGAATAGAATTGCTGCTGGCAGTTGTGCACCTGCTCAGGGCCTCACGTTTGAGAGCGTTCGCTATCCAGAGGGTGTTTTGCAACCCTGGTAGCGCTTTCGGTTCCTTGATTGCGTCGTAGTTTCTGTGTGCCAATCCAGCTCCATCGGTCTTCTCGCGCCGTTTACGAAGTCTTTTCTACCACTTGTATTGTGTGCGGTGGTTTCCCTCGCAAAGAAATAGCATCATAGAAGAGAGCGTCTTTTTTAGGAGCTCTTGCAGAACTGATGAACAGTGAGGCAGGGAGCCAGTATGTTTAGGAAAAGAGAAAGATTTGAGCGCAGTGATGTTCCGCGTGAGAATCCCTATACCAACGTGATTGGCCTTGCCGTAATTGCCATTGTTGCTGTTCTTGTAGGCATTGTTGTTGTAACTCTTTGGGATCGCGCGCAGCTTGAGTCTCACCTGGGAGATCATGGGCTTAACAAGGCTATAAAGAGCCAAAGTGTTTCAGGCAATCCGGATGGCACTACACAATCTGATGATGACTTTCTTACCTATGCCGTTATCAGCACAAATTCGCTTAAGGCAGGGGAGTCGACGCTTCAGTCTGTACGGCTTTTGGTCATTGATCGCACGCAGGGAACCGGCCATATAGTGTCTATTCCTACTGATGTGTATGCAGAAGTAGACTCAAACGCTAAAACACTGGCAGATATTTACAAAGATGACGGTCAGATCGCTTTTGTTAGCGCACTTGCTTCTGTCACCAACATTAAGATTACACACGTTATCATTGCCACAGATGATGTGTGGGAGAAAATCTCGGCACTTTCTGGTTCGGGCGCTCGTTCACTGGTAAGCAATGCTTCTAGTTTGTTGTCTTCAATGATTACCGATATGAAGCCCAATCAGCTTCTTGAGCTTGTAGAGATTGTGCAGCCAATTGGCGTGTCTAATCTTGAGCATGATGAAGCTCCTGTTGTTGAAGGTTCAAGTGGCACTACCGTTGACCCTACGGCCTTAGGAAAGCTTGTTGGTATGCTCGTATAGACGTTATGGGCGTTGTGTGTAGCGCCGCCCCTACAAAATGGTCAGATGTCCACATAACAGCAGTTAAACACGATATGTGAAGAGATTTTGATAGAATAAAAATGTCTTTTTAATTCACTTTTTATGGGTAAACTGGTATCTAAAATTTAGGACCAGTTTGGGGGATGTGGAATGCACGAGCGCTCATACAATCCACATATGATTTCGGTTCTCATGGCCGCTGATAATGATGCTGATGCTATTAGAACGGTAATTAGGCAACTTCAAGAGCAGACATACCCTCATTGGGAGCTCATCATTGTTGATAACAGCTCCGACCCTCAGATTGCTCGCATGCTGGATAACCTTGCTAATCAAGAGCCTCGCTTAGATGTCCTGTGCCAGTCGGGCATTAGCCATTTTGTTGCGCTTGAGATTGCTCAGGGTCGTGCTCGTGGAGCTTATACGCTTACTACTGAGCCTTCTTATAGGTTTAATTCCCACGTTTTGCAGGAGCTTTATTCTGCAGCTATCGCTTTGGGTCCTGTTGGTTCACCTAAAGCAGCTGATATTGTCATTGCGCATATGAAAACTGCCAAGTCACCTATGGAATGCAAAAAAGCTTTTGGTTCAAAAGCTTCTGCATTGTTGCAGGTATTTGAGGAG
>JABZHK010000059.1:0-7148 GCA_015258885.1 Atopobium sp. | reverse complement strand
GCAGCTCAGGCTCTTGAGCAGGCTGACGGTAATGCAAAACTTGCGATTGTCATGCTGCTTACTCAGATGCCTGTTGACGAGGCTAAAGCTAAGCTCGAGGCAGCTCATGGTCATGTTAGAGGTGCACTGTAGTAATTACAGTTGTAACAAATGACACACGCGTGAGCATTTTGTTTCAACTGCATCGGTCAGTGGTATCAGCATGACGCGTAAGCGTACGGTAAGTTTTGAAAAACGCTCAATTTACCTGCAGTAACGGGGCGTTCAAATTAGGTCAAAACATGAAACAATGAACCACAGGTATGGATTCTTGTACCGATAAGTTCATTTTTTATGTATTCTTGATAAGTATTTGTTGCAACATCGCAACGAGAGAAAGAAGGAAAGTATGGATTACACCAAGCTTTCAGAACAGATTCTTGCTGCCGTCGGTGGCAAAGAAAATGTTCAGAGCAACATGGTCTGCATGACCAGGCTCCGCATTAAGACCGCAGATCCTTCAAAGGTTGACTCCGAGGCCATCAAGGCTATCGACGGTGTCATGGGTCTGGTCGAGGATGCAGAGTACCTTGAGGTTGTTCTTGGTCCTGGCGTTGTCAACAAGGTTATTGTTGAGTTCTCCAAGCTTACCGGCGTTGCTGCTGGTGACGCATCTGAGGACGACGTTGTTTCCGCAGCTAAGGACAACAAGGCAGCTCAGAAGGCTAAGTACGAGAACAAGCCTGTTCAGCGCTTCCTCAAGAAGATTGCTAACATCTTTGTTCCACTGCTTCCTGGCATCATTTCTGCAGGTCTGATCAACGGTATTATCAACGTTATCAACTTCTCCACTGGTAAGGCTTTTGCTAACGAGTGGTGGTTCGCAGCTATCTGGACCATGGGTTGGGCACTTTTCGCTTACCTGCCAGTTCTTGCTGGCGAGAACGCTGCCAAGGAGTTTGGCGGTTCTCGCGTTCTTGGTTCTATGGCTGGTGCACTCTCCATTGCTAACGCTGGTATGCCTCTTCTTGCTTCCAAGACTGTTGACGGCGTTGCAACTCGTCTGGTTCACCTTCCATTCAGCCTCCCAACTGTTGCTTTCAAGGAGGGCGCATTTATCGTCGCTTCTTCTGACCTGTTCAACGCGGCAGCAGGCGGCATGATTGGTGCAATCATCTGCGCAATCTTCTTCGCATTCCTGGAGAAGAACCTGCACAAGGTTATGCCAAGCGTTCTTGACACCTTCCTGACTCCACTTTGCACCGTTATCATCGGTGTTATTGGCTCTGTCCTGATTCTTCAGCCTGCAGGTGCATGGCTCACTCAGGCAATCTTCTTTGTCCTTCAGTTCTTCTATGATAAGCTTGGCGTCTTTGGTGCTTACCTGCTTGGTTCAACCTTCCTGCCACTGGTTTCCGTTGGTCTTCACCAGGCACTTACCCCAATCCACGTTATGCTTAACAACCCAGAGGGCCCAACTCAGGGCATCAACTACCTGCTTCCTCTGCTGATGATGGCAGGCGGCGGCCAGGTTGGTGCTGGTCTTGCAATCCTCTTCAAGACCAAGAACAAGCGCGTCAAGAAGTACCTGACCGAGTCCATCCCAGTTGGTATGCTCGGCATCGGCGAGCCTCTTATGTACGCAGTTACCCTGCCTCTTGGTAAGCCATTCATCACCGCATGCCTTGGCTCCGGTGTTGGCTCCGTAATTGCTTACCTCTTCCACCTTGGTACCGTTTCCCAGGGCGTCTCCGGCCTCTTTGGTTTGCTGATTGTCCAGCCTGGTAACCAGGTCTTCTACCTGCTTGCAATGCTTCTTGCTTACGCTGCAGGCTTTGCACTTACTTGGTTCTTCGGCGTTGACGAGGATCGTATTAACGACGTTTTCGGCGAGTAAAAACCACACGTTTTAGAAACGTTTATCCCTCTTCTTAGGTATCCTAGGAAGAGGGATTTTTTTCTTGCCCGGCACCCTGACTGATACTCGACTGGCCCGACTGGCTTTCCGTCGGTCTTCTCGCCCGGCGTCTTGATTTGCTGTCCAACTGGCGAGAAACCCTGTCTTTTAGAAAGCGTTTTGCAATTGCTTGGAGGATTTATGCGCACCGGAATTTCACTGTATTTTGCCAGCGGATACGAGGCTAATGCTGAGGTTGTAGCAAAAGCGCAGGCAGCCGGATGCCACTATGCATTCACTTCGCTACAGATTCCCGAGGAAGAGGGGATTGATTATCGCACTGAGGCTCGCCGACTTTTAGAGCTGTGCAAAAAAGCAGAGATCAATCTTATTGCCGACGTTTCTCCTGCAACTCTTTCCAAACTTGGCGTTCAGAAGTTTGACGAACTTGCTGAGCTGGGCATTACGTATGTGCGTCTTGACTTTGGGTTTGATGCGGCAGAGACCGTTGAGCTTTCTCGCAAGTTCCACGTAGTCTTTAACGCTTCGACCATCACTAAGGATGACATTTCCGCATGGCGAGCAGCTGGTGCCGACTTCACTCGTTTTGCCGCCTGCCACAATTACTATCCCAAGAGCTACACGGGCCTTTCGCTTGAGCGTGTCGCACAGATTAACGCACGCCTTTCGGCGCTTGGATTCCAGATTTTCTCGTTTGTTCCTGGCGAGATTTTCCGCGGTCCTCTCTACGAGGGACTGCCAACTGTCGAGGAACACCGGGGACTTTCGGGCGATGCGCTTGTTCAGGCAATGCTTGCGCTTTATGATGCAGACTCTGACGTGGTACTCATTGGTGACCCAGATGTTACTGAGGCTACGTGGAAGCGCATTGGTCAGCTTGAGCAGAATTGTATCGAGCTAAAAGCCGAGTTAAAACCTGATTTTGAGTATCTGTATGATCGCTTGCAGACCGATCGACCTGATTCCAGCTCGTACATTATCCGTTCACAGGAGTCCAGACTCTGGAAAGATGCTCCGGTGTATGACGCGAAGCCTTCTACCTGGGAAACTGTTGCTACTGGCGCCATTTTGGTGAGCAGTAAAGCATATGGTCGCTATGCAGGGGAACTTTCGATTGCTCGAGGCCTGTTGGAGCTTGATGCTCGCGATAACGTCGCAGGAAACATCTGCGAAGAAGACCGAGCGTTCTTGCCGTACATCCACTCTGGCCGCGGCTTTAGGTTTATCCGCAGGTAATTAGCCGCTTTCTGCTAGTTGAGTTGCTCGTGCGAGCGCGCCATATGCGCCGTGGTTACGCGGTGGCAAGTATGGCGCGCCAGAGCGCGTTGGTCGCACGGGGTGCACGAGGCGCACGCGGGCGCTCGAGGTGCACGAGGTGCACGAGGACACCTCGACGTGCATAAAGACTGCCTAATATGCACAAAAACTAATCAAGAAATTGATATGACCTTTAGAGGGCGCTGTTTTGGGTAAAAAAACCCGTTTAGTTGGAAATAAATTTTTGGTTTTGCCATTTTGGCATTTACGTTTAAGCAGTTCAGAAATAATGTGAATGCACATGAAAAATTCGTCCAATTAAAAGTGCTGGTAAATCGCTTGCATAGAATTTTATTAATCCTGCATACTCCAACTAAACGTATTTTTTACCACTTCGCACTGAAATGGGCTATTTTTGGATCAGAGAAAGTCATTTCACACCAAAAAAAGGCCAGTTGGCGCCAAAATGGCATGCGACCAAGCTAAGTGTAACCGTGTTTCGCACGAGCAATAAGCTTCCTAAATAGCAAAGACTTTCCCACTCAACAAAGAATTGCCTGCTAAACAAACTGCCTCCCATTTCCTCGATGTCGGGAAATAGGAGGCAGCTTAAAAGGTAATGACACTTACAGCCTTTACAACCTGACGATAACATCCTCAGCTGGCTGGCGACGCTTCTGGACAGGATCCATATCGCGATAGCCCAGGCTAAGCATGCAGGAAACGCCAAAGTCGTTGTACTGTCCACCGTCGAGAAGATCCTCTTCTTCCAAAATCTTATCGACAGCCTTGCGGTCAAAGCCTTCGATTGGGCAGCTATCAACGCCAATCATAGCGGACATAGTGAGCATGTTTGAAAGCGCAATGTAGGTCTGCTTGCAAGCCCAATCAAAGGTTGCGCGCTCGTTGCCTACCAGGTCAAACATGTTCTCCTGGAAGTTTTTGAAGGCTGCAGCGTAAGTTGGTTCAAAGTCCGCAGGAAGCTGCTTGATGTCGTGCATCATGTGTTTAACGTAAGCAGACTCTGCGTTGACGTTCTTGCGAGCAAGAAGAATAACCAGGTAATGAGCGCCATCGAGTGATGCACGAGCACCATAGCATGGCTCGTAAAGTTTCTCTTTAAGGCGAAGTGACTGCTCAGAAGCCTGATCCTCTCGTAAATTAACAACCAGGAAGCGCCAAGGCTCCAAACCGTAGGAACTTGGTGCCAGACGACCAGCCTCAAGGATTACCTCAAGGTCCTCGTTAGAGACGTTTTTGGTTGGATCGAACTTCTTAGTTGCAAGTCTCCACTGGTAGGATGAGAGAACTTTGTTTGCAACGTGCTGTGCGGAACAGGCCATGTGAGGTCCTTTCTTGTTAGTGGTGCGGTGCTGAGCTAAGAGGCGCGCTGGGTGCGGTGAGCCGGGAGTGTCGTCTAGGAATGCGCCACTCGGGAACATGATATTTGTGAGCTGGGTGCGGTGAACCGGGATCGTTGTCCAGGAATGCGACACTCGGGAACATGACGTTTGTGAGCTGGGAGGCGCTATGTGCGGAAGGCTACTCAGAAACGATAAAGCGACCAGGCTGTCCAAGCTCCCACGTGCCCTTGAGGTCAGCGGCAAGCTCAAAGTGCAACTTGGAAATACCCAGGTCATAGTCTTGGATGAGGTGGCGCTGGTTAGGCATAGATGCGCTTACCGCACCATCTGTCAGGTCAAATACAACTGGCAGCTTGTTGATGGCGGTTGGGCATGCCAAAACCGCATTAATGCCGAGGTTAAACCACTCGGGCATCTGCTCCGGCTCAGTTGGAGTACCGTCTGCCGTCATAATCTGCGCAGGCTTTTTGGTACGCAGACGAATTGCGGTACGAATGCCCTCCTGCTTGAGCGGAATCTTCTCCGGAGCGTATCCGATAGAAATAATAATGCCCAGCTTAAGGCCGTTGTACTCGTCGCGAGCCAGGGTCTTCCAGTCCATGGTCTCAGCAATCCAGCATGAACCAATGCCCAGCTGGGTGGCGAGAAGAACGATCTTCTCGCCATAGTAGCCGATGAGTTCACGGGCAATTGCGTCTTCACAATAACCTGCTACGTAGTGGTAAATGGGACCGACAATAGACCTGTTCTTCATGTGAACGGAAGTGCCATCCTCAAGGTGAGGGCCCTCGATGGTAAGGATTGCGGGGTGATCAGGCGCTGCCTCTACCATCTGGGCATTTGCGACGTCAATGGCTTCCTGGAGTTGAGAAAGTTTCTCTTGCTCAATAGGCTTTTGGTCGTACGCGCGCAGAGATATGCGCTGGTCCATAGCTTCTTTTACGTCCATCGTGGTCCTTCCTAGAGCAAGGTTAGAGTAGCGAGCCAAATCGCTTGACGTAGAGGCTCTTAATTATGGTGATAAGAACCATATACCCGCTCATGAGCGCCACTAACCACCCGAAGAATGACAAAGGCAGAGCAACAAGGCTCAAAGGCTGGGCAAACACGGGCAGATACGGAAGAGCGCTGACCACAATAATTCCCGCGGTTGTGAGGGCAAACAGTGAGGTAGAAGGCATGCTCTGAACAAACGGAATCTTGTTGGTTCTGAGTGCGTGGAGAACAAAGGTCTGGGTCCACATGGATTCGATGAACCAGCCTGTCTGGAAAGACAGAATAAAGAGCGTCTGAGCTGCGGTATTTCCGGCTGCAGAAAGTTCTGCCCAGGTTCCTCCGGCAAGCGCAGGAGAGACCACAAAGAACATAAGCGCAAAGGTCAGTACATCAAAGATTGAACTGATAGGTCCAATCCAAAGCATAAAGTTTGTAATTGAATGAGCATCCCAAGAGCGAGGGCTTGAGAGGAACGAATCGTCAACGTTGTCCCACGGAATCGCGATGCAGGTAACGGTATATGCAAGACCCAAGAGGAGCAGCTGAAGCGCGCTCATTGGCAAGAATGGCAGGAAGAAGCTGGCTACCAAAACGGACAGCACGTTACCAAAGTTGGAGCTTGCGGTTGCCTTGATGTACTTGATGGTGTTGCCGTAGGTTCTGCGACCCTCTTCGACACCGTGTTCAAGTACCAGCAGATCTTTCTGCAGCAAGATGATGTCTGCGGACTCTTTTGCCACGTCAACGGCGGTATCGACGGAGATTCCTACGTCGGAGGAGCGCATGGCGGCTGCGTCGTTAATGCCGTCGCCCATGAAGCCGACCACGTGGTTGTTGGACCTGAGTGCAGAGACAACACGAGCCTTTTGCATAGGGGAAAGCTTTGCAAAAAGCTGGGTCTTCTCGACACGCTCTTTGAGCTGCTCATCGTTAAGGTTCTCTACGTCGCTACCAAGCAAAAGCTCGTCAACGTGGATGCCCACCTTTTTGCAGACGGCAGCAGCAACGCCTTCGTTATCGCCGGTAAGTACCTTGACCTGCACGCCTCTCTGGTTGAGCTTGGCAATTGCCTCGCGAGCGCTTTCTTTTGGTGGGTCCAAGAAGGCCAGGTAGCCAATGAGCACCATGTCGCGCTCATCGTCTACACCAAACTCGCCGACGCCGCGAGGGTCGCTCTTCTGAGCAACGCCAACCACGCGCATACCCTCCTGATTGAGCTGGTAGACGCGGTCCATAACGCTCTTGCGCTGGGCGGGAGTCAGCGGCTTAATCTCGGAGTCCAGGTCAACAAAGGAGCACGCGTTGAGGACTTCCTCGACAGCGCCCTTAGTGATCATCTGCGTCTTGTCAGTTTTAGTGTTTCGCACCACAACGCTCATGCGGCGACGCTCAAAGTCAAACGGGACCTCGTCGATCTTCTCGTACTCAATGCTCAGCAGGTTGGTGGGCAGTTCGTCGTTGGAAGTCTTGATGATTGCGTTGTCAATGAGGTTGCGAAGGCCCGTCTGGAAGTAGCTGTTCAGATATGCGTGACGGAGCACGCGAGGATCCTCTTCACCCAGAATGTTGAGGTGGCGCTCAAGCACAACCTCGTCTGCGGTGATGGTGCCGGTCTTGTCGGTGCACAGGATGTC
>JABZHK010000058.1:0-7156 GCA_015258885.1 Atopobium sp. | reverse complement strand
GCTCAAAAGCGGCCTCAGCATCACCGAGTTTCTCTTTAGCTCTATCAATACCAGCAACATCATCGCGAAGTGATGCTAGTTGAGTCATTATTTTTTGCGCAGCTTCAGCGTCGTCCCAAAAATTGGGACGAGCAATTTCTGCCTCAAGTTCTGAAATTTGCTGACGCTTCTCAGTGAGGTGAAGATATCCTTCTACCTCAGAGAGACGCTCCGCTAAAGCTTGGAGCGAAACAACCTCTGTATCAGCCATTCTTACCTATTTCGGCCGTGGCAGTTCTTAAACTTTTTGCCACTTCCACATGGGCAAGGGTCATTGCGACCAACGTTGACGTAAGGATTTGGATCGTCAGACTTACGGTAGGTTGATACAGAAGACTGGCTGACGCCGGTTCCCTGTGGACTCTTTCCAATAGCTGCGGCATTCTTAAGCATGCTCTTGCCTTGCTTAAGTGCCTTTTGATCGCCGTCCGTCTCTTCTCCACCAGAATAGTGAGCATTTTGGAATGCCTCTGCCTCAGTATTCTGACGTGGACGATTAACCAACTCAAGGCGAAGAATAGTACGGAGGAAGTCCTCATACATGGTGTTTACCAGCAGCGTAAATGCCTCGTATGCCTCGGTCTTATACTCAACCAGAGGATCGCGCTGACCAAAACCACGAAGACCAATACCGGTCTTTAGGTAATCCATCTCCTGGAGGTATGCCATCCAACGAGTATCAATGACGCGAAGCATTACCTGAGCAGCAAGCTCACGCATAACTTCTTCACCAAGCTTCTGGGTCTTCTCGTCAAAGGTCTTTTGGACAAATGCGGTGACATCTTCTTCAAGCTGCTCAAACTTGGTGTCCTCGGTAAACTCTGGAAGATCAGTCTTACCAGTAAGTTCAGTGAGCCACTTCTCAAGACCCTCAAGATCCCACTCGTCAGCATCTCCGTAACAGAACTCCTCGCAAATGCGCTGAGTAGTAGAAGCAGTAACTGTCTCGATGAGCTCCATAAGATCCTTGCCGTCAAGAATCTTGTTTCTCTCTGCGTAAATGACCTGACGCTGCTTGTTCATAACATCGTCGTAATCAAGGACGTTCTTACGCATTGCAAAGTTGACTTCCTCAACCTTGCGCTGGGCGCCCTCGACAAGCTTGGTAACAATCTTTGCCTTAATTGGCATATCGTCAGGAAGCTCATAGCGCTGCATCATTGCTGCAACGCCATCCATGCGATCTCCACCAAAGCGGCGCATCAAATCATCTTCAAGAGAAAGGTAGAACTGGGTCTGACCAGGGTCTCCCTGACGACCAGAACGACCACGAAGCTGATTGTCAATACGACGGCTCTCATGACGCTCGGTACCAATAACGCACAAACCACCCGCAGCGGTTACTGCCTCACGCTCAGTAGCGCAGATTTCCTTTGCTTCTTTGCGCGCAGCTTCTTTTTGCTCCTGAGTAGCCTCAGCTGGCTCAATTCCCTGGTTACGAAGGATATCTTCAGCCATGACATCTGGGTTGCCACCCAAAAGAATATCGGTACCACGACCTGCCATGTTGGTTGCAATAGTAACTGCGCCCTCACGACCAGCCTGAGCAATAATCTGTGCCTCACGCTCATGGAACTTAGCGTTCAGAACATTATGTTTAATGCCGCGTTTAGACAGAATGCGAGAAATACGCTCGGAGTTGTCAATGGAAACGGTACCAACAAGTACTGGCTGACCATTCTGATGACGCTCTTCAACGTCTCTTACGACAGCTTCAAACTTAGCGTCAATAGTACGATAAACCAGGTCATCGAGGTCTTCACGCTTAACCGGACGGTTAGGTGGAATAACCTGAACAGGAACGTGATAAACCTCACGGAACTCTGCATCCTCGGTCATTGCAGTACCGGTCATACCGGAGAGCTTGTCGTACATGAGGAAGTAGTTCTGGAGGGTGATAGTTGCCAAAGTCTGGTTTTCTTCACGTACCTGAACGTTCTCTTTTGCCTCAATTGCCTGGTGAAGACCCTCAGAATAACGACGGCCTTCCATGATACGACCAGTAAACTCATCAACAATCTTTACTTCGCCATCAATGACAACGTACTGCTGGTCACGATGGAACATATACTCAGCCTTCAGCGCCTGCTGAAGATGATTGACTAGCTGGCCAGTCTCATCGTTGTAGATATCGTCAATGTTGAGAGCGCGCTCGACCTTCTCGAGACCAATCTCTGTTGTTGCAATGGTGTGCTTTGCCTCATCCATCTCAAAGTCAACATCTGGAGTTAATCCACGAACTGCCTTTGCAAAATCCTTATAGGTACCTGCGGATTTAGTGCCAGCACCAGAAATAATCAGAGGAGTACGAGCCTCATCGATAAGGATGGAGTCAACCTCGTCGACGATGGCGTAGTGGTGTCCACGCTGAACACGCATCTCTGGGCGAGTAACCATGTTGTCGCGCAGGTAGTCAAAGCCAAACTCTGAGTTTGTACCATAGGTAATATCTGCCTCATATGCAGGCTTTTTAAGGCTCAGTCGCATACCGTTCTGCAGAAGGCCAACACTGATGCCCAAGAACTTGTAGATGGTACCCATCCACTCACTGTCTCGTTTAGCCAGGTAGTCATTGACCGTAACGATGTGAACGCCTTCGCCGCTCAGTGCGTTAAGGTAACCAGCAAGAGTGGAGACAAGCGTCTTACCTTCACCGGTCTTCATCTCTGCGATAGTGCCCTTATGCAGCGCGATACCGCCGATGAGCTGGACATCAAAGTGACGCTGACCAATAGTTCTTACTGACGCCTCACGTACCGTTGCAAAAGCCTCTGGGAGAAGATCGTCTAGACTTTCTCCTTCAGCATAGCGAGCCTTGAACTTCTCGGTCTGAGCCTGAAGCTCTTCATCGCTCATTTCCTGCATTGTTGGTTCAAGCGCATTGATCTTCTCGACAATACGCTGATATGCTTTGAGGTCCTTGTCAGCGCCAAAGGACAGAATCTTAGAGAGGAAATTAGGCATAGCTTTTTCCTTGACGTCGGGCATCTATCTTCGGTTGATAGACACAGTATTCAACTTATATATCATACCCCGTCTAACTGCTTGAATCACACTACATGGCGTCGTAAAATCCCAATTTCGTTATTTCTCCACCACTAGTTTCTATTGATTCTTTTCCCTTTTCTGCACCTGCAATCATCCTGAGCTGTTTAGACGGCATTTTTCTACGCTTCATAACGTATTTCTGCACGTACAAATCGTAGTAATGCTGCGCATCCTGCGCCCGACCACATTTTCTCAGCGCCTGAATGAGCGCCATAAGTGTGTCCTCTCGCATATCATCAACAAGGTAGGCGAGCTCTGCAAAATGTACCGCAAGCGTATAGTGGGTAATTCTCAAAGCAGCCGCCGAAGCCGTTACCATGGTATCTATGTATTGATCTCTCAGGGCAACTCGAATGGGATCTGCAAACCTAAAGCATTCATCCTCAGGAAGATACAAATCCCCTTGGTACAGCTCTTCCGCTTGCTTAGCCAGATGCACTATGTCTTCATCGCTGTTCGATGACGCCACACTCTTTGCTAATCGCGTAAAAATATCAATATCTACGGTCACCTGCTGGGGATTAAAACTAAGTGTCTTTTCAATCCGAGATGCTTCCAAAGGCTCACAATCTGTCTGAATCTCCTGGACTTCTTTGCGAATAACTCGAGTTGCTTGATACAGACGCTCTTGCCAATGTGCCTGATCAGCCTCCGGCCAAATCTGCTGTGCAATCTGTGACCTAAAGCTCATGTGATTGTGAGCAAGCGCAAGATACACAAGCAGCGCCTTTGCCGATCGATAGGCAATTTTTCTGCCAGCAATCTCCTCTCCTTGAACCGACAAACTAAATCTGCCGAGAAGAGCAAGGTAAACTCCTGGGTGAGCGTTATTTACCTTCTCTACGTGCAGGCTCTTCAGAGCGGAGTCTTCAGTCCAAGAATCTCCTGCTCCTTGCCGAGATACTCTCCATTTTGTTATGTCTCGTTTTCCCTCGTTTGAACGTAGGTAATGGAGCCATTCTTCTGGCATTTCTCGTTCTAAGCACTGCTGAAATTCAGATTCATCAGACAGAAGCGCTCTCACAAGCCACATAGCATTTTCAGGTACTCCATACTCAACCGCATCCAGCCAAACGGGAGCATGTCCGTTTACACTCTTAAAGAGAGCTTTATATATTGTTCTACATGCCGCTTTTAGCGATGGATGGGTAATTGTCTCAAGGCTCTTCTCCGTAGGTTTAACGCCTAAGAAAAATCCCGCAATATCTTCAATGATCTTTCCGACTTGCACCACATATAGTGAATCCCATTCCCTACTCAGCAGCACCGCTCTTCTCGCCTGGAGCTGTGCTTTGGGATATGCTCTGCTTCTGAGGCTGAGAAGAGCTCCAATAAGAAGCGCGGGCACTTGAATCATACGATTACCCTGCAGTTCTGCTTGGCTGATGAGCTGCTCGGTATCGTATAAGTCTCCCACAGAAGAGCTTTTTTCAAAAAGGTAGCGAACGCATTTAAGTAGTCCTACAGACCCCTTTATGCCTCCGGCCTCACCTTCTTGTAAAAAGGAGAGCGAGTCTGAGGTGCGCGCATCAAATTCTTTTTGATATACACCCAGCAATGCGTAAAGCAATTCCACGTCAACAGCTTGAATTGACGAGGTTATTGATGCAGCTTTCTCATACTGCTGCTCAAGAAGCAGCAGCTGAAGGGCATACTTAAAATTTCCTTGCAAAGCTAAATCAATTGCGCGTTTATGTAGAGCAATTTTCTTCTCTAACGGACCCAGCTCAAGGTCTTCCTTCAAAGGTGGCAGAGGCTTTTGCAAAATCAACTTCAGTAAAGTCATATATGCCGTTTGCTTAAGAAATCCGTTAAATGAAGTGAGATTCTTGAATGCCCTATCAGCATCTTTATCATTCATCGGCCCCTTAGCACTAGACAGCGCATCCACCATTCCCTTAGCAGCTTTTTTACTTGAGTTGTCGAGTGTACAGTCAGAATGCGTAGCGGTGAGCGCATTCTCTACCAGCTCAATATATCCAGCATCTACAAATTCCGCTGCATGTGAAAGAACAATTTCCCAGATAATCTCTTCTCTAACCAGCGAGCTTACAAATGCAGCCTTAGATAAATCTTCCCTATCGATCAGCAGGGCTATAGCTTTCAGAACAAGCTTTTCATGCTTACTCGCTAGAGCCACAAGCTCCTGTTTATTAAAGTTCAACACATCAAATCTTGTAGCATGAATACACGAGAAACGCCTAGTTTCTACATGCACGCCAAAGAAAGGCGCATCTTGCTCTATCTTGGCCAAATACTCAAGATCAACTTGTCCGCATATACGGCTTAAATCATCAAATGAACCAACACCGAGCAACATCATGCCCAGCCTGAGCCTAAGTTCCTCAATGCCTAGCGAGCTTCTGAGCATATACGATGCAACGCAAGCAAGACTAGTTAGATACGTAATTGGAACATCCACATCTCCATGCTCGCAAAATGTAACTGGCAAAGAGTAAACAAGCGTTGGAATACCGCGAGTCAATCTCATATTAGTCAAAATTGATTGTTCAGAATTATCTATTCCAGGCATAAACGTGAGCAGCTCATTCTTTCCCAAAACATACACGCTAGGGACTTCGTCGATTAACTGACGAGCTTCAGGAGATAAAGAAATCGCAACAAGACAGCCAGCCATACGAAGACGCGCAATTGATTTAACCTGGCGAGCAACAAAATACTCGTCAGACGGAGGAAAATCATCAATAAGAACTAACCTTTTAACCGCCTTTGACTTCTTAGCATTGCAGATAGAAGTGCTTTTCTTAGTAAGAATCTGAGTTGCCTCTTTAACCGACAAACTAGAAAGAGAGATTTCATACACAGTCCATCCGTGTGACTGCGCATAATCCGCCAACTCACGCAAAAACATGGTCTTACCCATGCAGGGCTCTGCACAAAGCGCGAGCGGCCTATTGGTCTTTTCCATTGTTCTGAGGAAGTGCTGAGGTGGAACTACCCTGCTATAGTCACCCATCACATGGCGAGAAGACCCACCGAGCAGCGATTCTGTTCCAGCAGTTTCTCTGTTTTCTGACTCCATAAAACCTCTCCTTACTGTTCAAACACTCAAGCGCTACATACGCTCTAACATTTCTCGTCTCAAAATTTGGTGTGGGATAAATAATCAAGCCAAATTTGTCAGAAAGTGAGAAGGTTTAGGTGAACGGTAGGTGAAATATGGTCAGATTCGTGACAGATTAGTAACAAAATACACACAGAAATGCACAAATGTTAAAACAAGATAACATCAAATGGTAAAAATTATCTTCCGTGAACGGCATTTAATTAAGAAAATTATGTAAATATTGTGATACACAATAAATATATAATACGTAATAAATATGGATTTTTAGTAAAAATTTTTATTCTATTTTCGAATATTCTCTACCAAAAAAAGAGGACCCCACAAACGTGAGATCCTCTCGACATAAAAATGCCCCTTGTTGGTCAGCGACGTCCTGCTCTCCCACGGACTTACTCCGCAGTACCATCGGCGCTCGGGGGCTTAACTTCTGGGTTCGGAATGGGACCAGGTGTGCCTCCCCTGCCATGGTCGCTGACCAACAAGGGGTATTCTTGTCTCATGAGGGTTTTCTCACGTGCCCTGAGGGCCGCACAGTGTGACGTTAAATTCAAAGGCTTCAAAAATCACGCATCAGTTCAAAATATATTAAAGAAAAGAAGAGCTCGACCGATTAGTAATGCTCGACTGAATGCCTTACAGCACTTACATCTGCATCCTATCAACCTCGTAGTCTACAAGGGGTCTTACCGAAAGGAAAACTCATCTTGGGATGGGCTTCCCGCTTAGATGCTTTCAGCGGTTATCCCGACCGGACTCAGCTACCGGGCAATGCTATTGGTTAACAACCCGTACACCGGAGGTCCGTCCACCCCGGTCCTCTCGTACTAGGGGCAGCCTCCCTCAATTTTCCTACGCCCACAGAGGATAGGGACCGAACTGTCTCACGACGTTCTGAACCCAGCTCGCGTACCGCTTTAAATGGCGAACAGCCATACCCTTGGGACCTGCTCCAGCCCCAGGATGCGATGAGCCGACATCGAG
>JABZHK010000057.1:0-7177 GCA_015258885.1 Atopobium sp. | reverse complement strand
GAGTGGTTCCGGTGAGCTACCTGCACCTTTGATTATTGAGGCTAAGACGCGTAACAATAACGCTGAGCAGCTGACAGAAAAGATTATGCAGGCTCTTGATCTTCGTCCTGTTCGTGCATGCATCGAGAGCTTTGATCCTCGCGTTTTGCAGTGGCTGCGTCAGAACCGTCCTGAGATGCTTCGTGGCCAGCTCTCGGAGAATTTCCTGGTTGACCGTCAGACTAAGCACATGAACATTGCTACACGAGCTGGCGCTACAGCTCTCTTTGGTAATTCTGTTGGTCGCCCAGACTTCATTTCATACAAGTTTGAAGATCGCAAGAACCCCTTTGTTAAGCTGGCTTGCAATACCATGGGCGCACACCTGATTACCTGGACCGTTAGGAGCGAGGAGGACATGATTGCCTCCGAGCTTGAAGGTGCGCCTGTCATCTTTGAGGGATTTATCCCAACCCCTGCATCGCTGATTAACTAGCTTTCTACTTAGCGAGAAGAACGTTTGGCTTAAACTACGGCCAAAACTCTAGGTTTATCTGGGACTCCACGGGTTTCTCGCCCGCGGAGTTTCTTGTGAAAAGTTCCTTAAGATTGTTGTATGAATATATGTACATATATCAATTTAAGGAGTAGACTAGGTATAACAACAATCCAAGGAGGAGCTATGAGCTCAAAGACAAAGGTGAAAATTGCTCGCATTGTCTGTTCTGCTGTTTTGCTAGGTATTGCTTACGCGGTTGAACACGCATTTGACCTGCAGCTCTGGCAGGCACTGTTGCTTTACCTGTTG
This sequence comes from Atopobium sp., assembly GCA_015258885.1. Taxonomy (GTDB): domain Bacteria; phylum Actinomycetota; class Coriobacteriia; order Coriobacteriales; family Atopobiaceae; genus Lancefieldella. The sequence continues at coordinate 6,390 of JABZHK010000057.1, read as the reverse complement.
CCTTACGCTGTTGCGGGATACGATGTTGTTCTAGAAGCATGGGAGAGCATCACTGAGGGCGAGTGCTTTAACGAAGACTTGCTCATGACCATTGCTACTGTTGGTGCCTTGCTCATTGGCTTTGTGCCTAACGGTTCTCCTATGTTTGATGAGGCCGTCTTTGTCATGCTGTTCTTCCAGGTAGGAGAGGTGTTTGAACACCTTGCTTCCGATAACAGCAAGAAATCTATTGCCAAGCTTATGGATATCCGTCCTGACAGCGCAACGGTTGAACGTGACGGACAGCTGCTTACTATCTCTCCAGAAGAAGTTGGGCTAGGAGAGATTATTGTGGTCAAACCCGGCGACCGTGTCCCTGTTGACGCAGAGATCGTCGAGGGTTCTACCAGTCTTGATACCGTTGCTCTTACTGGTGAGAGCGTGCCTCGTGATGCAACAGTGGGGGATAACATTATCTCGGGCTGCGTAAACCTTTCTGGTGTGGTACGTGCCCGCGTTACTCACCTCTTTGAAGACTCTACTGCTTCCCGCATCATTAAGCTGGTAGAGAGCTCAAACCAAAACAAATCCAAGAGCGAGAGTTTTATTCGTCGTTTTTCTCGCGTATATACTCCAGCTGTTGTTTACGGTGCCATTGCGCTGGCATTTTTGCCACCACTGCTCTCGGGAGACTTTGTGGGCAACGCATCAATCTGGATTGTAAGAGCACTGACCTTCCTTATTGCATCTTGTCCGTGTGCGCTGGTAGTTTCCGTGCCACTGGCCTTCTTTGGCGGTATTGGTGCTGCTTCGAAGGAGGGCATCCTGATCAAGGGCTCTGCGTACATTGATATGCTTTCTACCCTTGATACCGTTGCCTTTGACAAGACCGGTACGCTGACTGAGGGTGTTTTTGAGGTCCTTGCTGTTCATCCTCAGGCCATTGGCGAGAAGGACCTTCTGCACCTAGCTTCTCACGTTGAGATGCACTCCACGCATCCCATTGCTGCAGCTCTTCGTGCTGCTTATCCAAGCGAGGACGATGACTGTGTTATCACGGACATCAAAGAAATTGCTGGTCAGGGCATTTGCGCTAACGTGAATGGTAAGAGCGTTGCTGTTGGCAACAGCGCACTTATGGAGAGCGTAGGAGCTTCTTGGAAAGCGTGCGAGAACCACGGAACCATCATTCACGTGGCTGTTGATGGGACCTACATGGGCCACATTGTTATTTCTGACCGCGAACGAGCTGATGCTCCAGCAGCAATCGCTTCCCTCAAAGACGTTGGCGTTTCTAAGGTTGTTATGCTCACGGGCGATAAACGCGACGTTGCAGAAGAGATTGCTGCTCAGATGGGCATCACTGAGGTTCGCTCTGAGTTGCTTCCACAGGATAAGGTTTCTGCCGTTGAAGGTCTTCTCGCCCAAAAGACAGCTGGTAAGTCCCTTGCTTTTGTCGGTGACGGCATCAATGATGCACCCGTTCTTGCACGCGCTGATGTAGGCGTTGCTATGGGCGTTTTGGGGTCTGATGCTGCTATTGAGGCCGCCGACGTAGTTCTTATGGACGACAAGCTTTCTAAGCTTTCAAAGGCCGTAAAGATTGCTCGTCATACCTTGGGTATTGCAAAGCAAAATATTGTGTTTGCTATTGGAGTTAAGGTTGCTGTTTTGATCCTTGCAGCCTTTGGCTTGGCTCCCATGTGGCTAGCGGTCTTTGGAGACATAGGCGTTATGGTGCTTGCGGTTCTTAATTCCACTAGAGCTTTGAATATAAAGTCGATCAAGTAAAAGAGTCAGGGATGCTGGCCTAAAAAAGGAGCGCCTGCAAAGGAGCGCTCCTACAAAGGTTTTTTGGCAAATGGCTGTTTCTACACAGAGCCAATTACAAATTACTGAGCCTTCTTACGAAGTCTACGAGCACGGTTTGCAAGATTGCGGACCGTGCTTTCCATTCCATGAGGAACGTAGGCCAGCGATTCTAAGTCTTCTGGAAGGTAGTCAACAAGACTGACAGGCTCTGTGGGTGTGAAATCTGCTGGTACAGGACCTGGAGCAATCAGGTAGGCATGAACCTTAGCGCCTTGAGCACCAAGTTTTTGTTCGTACTCACTAGGAACATCATGAGGAAAATCGGCTTGAGCATCTCGCGTTTTCCAAATAAAGTTGTAACCAGCAACTTCAACTTGCTCAAGAGAAAAATCAAAAAGTGGCTGACTGTCCGTTTTAAGACGGACAACACCCTCTTTAGCCAAAACATTTCTATACTGCATAAGACGCTCAGCATCTGTGAGGCGCATCTTTGCCTGCCTGATTCGAGGAAATGGTGCAGGGAAGTTGAGGTAAATAACAGAGACCTCTTCTGGCGAGAAGTACTCATCAATCTTCATTCCGGTACCAGGAACTACGATGGCGTTAGGCACTCCTGCTTCATAAATTGTTTTAGCAGCATATGAAATACAGATAGGTTCTGTATCAATGGCTACAAAAAGCACGTTAGGATTTGCCTTAGCTTGAGCAGCAGTAAAAGATCCCTTGCCGCAGCCAAGGTCTACACGGACCTCAGAGAAGGGGACATGCCCCTCAGCAGTAATTGGCGCACACGCAGAAGCCCACGTACCTCTCAAAGTCTCTGGATGAGGCTCAATGACGCTGGAATACGCCTCTAAGCGCTCTTCCAGAATAAAGTTTTTAGGCAAACGTGCATGTAGTGCGCGCAAAACAACTCCTCAAAAGCAGGCAAAATCAGCGTTTCTTTACAGAAGCTGATCAAGCGTTTCTCCGTACGAAGGTAGGAATTCTGTCATAAAATCGTGCACTTCTGGAAGAGAATCTGCTAAATCTTCAACAACTCCACGAGTTGAGGCTTCAGCGGTAATAAATTCTGAGTTTCCAGACTGAGCTTCCTCAATACACTTAATAAGTGCCGCAATCTTATCTGCAGCTTTAATAAGCTTTCTAAGATAAGCTTCACTCTCTGAAGCCTCAGCGCTGTGAGTAAGCACCTGAGCATAGGCATCTTGCAGGTCTTCTGGCAGTGTGGAGAGAATGGTTTTCTCGGCACGTGCCTCTACCTGATGATACGCATCTCTAATCTCTGAATTAGCATACTTTACAGGCGTGGGCATGTCTCCGGTGATAATCTCTGATGCATCGTGATATATACCAATAAGAGCTGCACGATCTGCGTCAAGATTTCTGTGATAGCGCACATTTGCAATAGTTGCGAGGCAGTGAGAAATAACGGCCACGTCAAGGGCGTGTTCAGCAAGGCTTTCTGATCGAGAATTGCGCATAAGCGACCAGCGCTCAATGTAGCGCATGCGAGAAATAAGTGCAAAAAAGCTGGACTGCGACGAAGAATTCTGAGACATTGCCCCTCCTTAATTTGTTTTCTCAACCTTACCACGGATACCGGACAAAAACTGTTTTGACACAACTATGCAATGTAGTCATAGCAAATATGAAGTAATCAAATACTTTAGATGTTTATATGAAATTATTGATATCTGAACATCCGTTCATGGGTATTTTTGCTCCGCTTACCGGCAACCATGGCTAACTTATTCCAAAGGAGTTAACCCGGGCTTACTATGCAAGTAAACCTCGTCCGTTTAAAAGAAGTGAGCGGACAACAAAGGAAGGATGGGAAACATGAGTAAGTATGCTTTTGTAGGCGGCAAGCTCGTTGACGGTACTGGCGCTGCACCAGTTGAGGACTCCCTTGTCCTTATCGATGACGACAAGATTACCTATGCTGGTCCTCGTAAAGAGGTCCCAGAGGGATATGAGGTACGTGACGCATCTGGCCATACCGTAATGCCTGGTCTTGTTGATACACACCTGCACTTCTCCGGCAACCTGACCGACAACGATAACGACTGGGTTATCGAGTCCGTTGCTCAGAAGCAGGCATGCGCAGTCAAGCAGGCTTATGACGCTCTTACCCACGGCCTCACAACCGTCGTTGAGATTGGCCGCAATGGTATTGCTATCCGCGACCTCGTTAACATGGGCATTATGCAGGGTCCTCGTATCTTTGCTACCGGTCTTGGCCTTTGCCGCGTTGCTGGTCACGGTGACTCTCACCACCTGCCACTGCAGATTTCCAAGGACGGACACCCTTGGGGTGACCAGGTAGACGGTCCATGGGAGCTTCGTAAGGCAATTCGTCGTCGTCTTCGTGAAGAGCCTGACGGCATCAAGATCTGGGCAACCGGTGGCGGCATTTGGCGCTGGGACTCCGACCGTCTGCAGCTCTTCTGCACCGAGGAGATCAAGGCAATTGCTGATGAGTGCGCACTGGTAGGCATTCCTCTGTATGCTCACTCCTACAATAACTTTGACGCTGCATATGACTGCGTCCGCTTTGGTTGCAAGCAGCTCATTCACGGCTTTGAGCTTGACGAGCGCACCATGAAGCTTATGGCTGAGCAGGGAACATACTTCACCCCAACCATCGGCTTCCTGCCAACTTGGTACGGAACTTATCCACCAGACTGGACTCCAGAGCTTGACGCATTCCCAGGCGAGACTGTTGTCGAGAAGGGCCTTGCACGCACCTACGCTAACCTGCGTAAGGCTTATGACATGGGTATCACCATTACCATCGGCTCTGACTCCTTCAGCTTTGTCACTCCTTACGGCTACGTCACCATCGATGAGATGTATGACTTTGTCGAGAAGGTTGGCATCTCCATCCTTGATACTGTTGCAGCTGCTACTTACAACGGCGCAAAGATGCTTGGCAAGGAAAACGAGTTTGGTGCTGTCAAGGAAGGCCTCTCCGCTGATATCCTCGTAGTCAAGGGCGACGTTGCTAACAATATCCGCGACCTCACGCCTGAGAACATGGACGTCATCATGAAGGAAGGCAAGATTATTGATCGCGGTAGCTTCTAAGCTTCCAGCTCGATAATTTGTAACGCGAAGGTTGGGCCCTGACTCACTTAAGCGTCAGGGCCCACTTTTACAGGCAAGAAGTTTATTCTTTGATATAAAAGTTTGACATTTGAAGGAGCTCACTATGTCTGAACCAAAGCAGGTGAAAATTGTGCTGCTTACCGGCTATTTAGGAGCAGGTAAGACCACTATTTTGAACCACATTCTCTCTAATACTGAAGGTATTCACGCAGCAGTCATTGTCAACGACATTGGCGAGATTAACGTTGATGCTGGTCTTATTAAAGACGGCGGCTACGCTAAAGAAGGCGACGTTATTCCTCTCACTAACGGTTGCCTCTGCTGCACCCTTTCTAATGACTTGGCACTTCAGTTGGGTGATTTGGCCGATACCGAGGAGTTTGACTACATCATTATTGAGGCTTCAGGTATCTGTGAGCCAATCCCTATTACCTATAACATTTCTGCATTCTGCAATCAGAGCCAGCATGCAACTAACCACTCTCACCTCAACCTTGATAACATCGTCGCAGTTGTTGACTGTGCTCGCATGTTTGAGGAGTTCCACAACGGCGCCGATCTTCTCGACCCTGATATTGAAGAGGACGACATCGAGAACCTGCTTATTCAGCAGATTGAGTTCTGCTCTACGCTGGTGCTCAACAAGACTGACCTGGTAACCCCTGAGCAGCTCCACGAGCTCAAGGCGCTTGTTCGTGGCCTGCAGAAAGACGCCGTTATTGTTGAGGCGGTCAACGGTGACATTCCAATGAGCGAGCTTATCAATACGGGCCGATTTGACTTTGACAAAGCCTACGCCTCCGCTGCCTGGATGGATGCAATGGAGCACCCTGAGGAGCACGAGGACCCAGAGGTTTTGGAGTACGAGATTACCACCTTTGTGTATCGCCGCCGTCAGCCATTTGACCTGGATAAACTTAACCAGTTTGTGGCTAGCTGGCCAAAGAATATCATTCGCGTCAAGGGTAGCATCTGGATTTCACAAGACCCCGAGATGAGCTACGTATTTGAGCAGGCCGGCAAGCAGGTCCAGTTCTACGAGAACGGCATGTTCTACGCTTCGCTGCCAGAGGATGAGCGAGAAACCCTTCTTGACGAGAAACCCGAGCTACGCGCAGAATGGGATGATGAACTGGGCGATCGTCAAACTAAGTTGTGCTTCATTGGCCGTCATATGAACCATGAAGAAATTGAAGCCGGTCTGGATGCATGCCTTACTGAGTATGTTCCTGACGAGTTTGATTACTAGCGTTTTCAGCGCCAAGAGCTCCGGCGCTTGAGACGAGGGACCCAGTTTATCCGGGTCCCTTTTTTAGGTTAGAGGTGCCTAATGACCAAGATTGAGCAGCTTAAAGACTGGATTCAGTCGTCAGATAACATTGTTTTCTTTGGTGGTGCCGGCGTGTCAACAGATAGCGGTATTCCTGATTTTAGGGGTACTAACGGTCTGTATCGTCAGGGTGGTATCAAAGTAGAAAACATGACCAT
>JABZHK010000056.1:0-7249 GCA_015258885.1 Atopobium sp. | reverse complement strand
GAATACGACCCTGAGACTCAGTCTTAGGAACGCGCTGAACACGGTGAACACCGGATTCATACTTCATAACTGAATAGACCTTATCGCCGGTGACCTTAAACTCAATAGTCTTAAAGCCGCCTGCCTCAGAAGGTGAGCTGGACAGAACCTCTGTCTTCCAACCACGAGCCTCGGCAAAGCGCTCATACATCTTGAAGAGGTCGCCTGCAAAGATTGCCGCCTCATCGCCACCAACACCAGCGCGAATTTCAACGATAGTGTCCTTCTCGTCATTTGGATCGCCTGGGATCAGCATGACCTTGATCTCATCCTCAAGCTGAGGAAGCATCTCTTCATTAGCAGCAATATCTTCCTGCAGCATCTCTTTTTCTTCTGGATCAGAAGTGGCGTTGAGAAGCTCTTTTGCAGCCTCAATGTCATCGAGGGCAGTGATGTACTTATTGGCGTGAGCAACCAAGTCCGCCTGATTAGAGTGCTCTTTTGCTACGCGAGCATACTCTTTTGGATCAGAGACAACGGCTGGGTCTGCAAGCTTTTGCTCAAGCTCAGCATAGGCCTCAACGATTTTTTCTAGCTTGTCACGCATTCCTGCTCCTAAGATAAGTGCCTCGTGCGCGCTTGGCTTATAAGCCTGTGGCCAAACTGTAGCGCAAGCTGCTTGCGAGGTGAGATTTCAACTAAAGAAGTGTACCACCACTAGGCAGTTTTTAAACCGATACCTCCCTATCTGCACAGGATGAGGGTACACAAGTTACGTAATTGTGAGAAAATTACAGCAGGTTCATACGGTAATGAGGCGCTATGACTTCTAAGAACAAAACTTCACAACCAGATAGCACACCTGCTGCAGAGGACACCTCTTCTGATCAGAAGACCCTTGATGCTCAGGCCGTTGAGGCAGCCGCTGATGGCGAGAAAACCGACGAGCTTGAAGAGGTCACCGACCCTATTGCTGCTGATATGGCTGCTGCTGACGAAGACTACATCATGGAAGTTGTCAGCCCTATCTTTCCTGGTCTAGACGAAGATGAGGCTGCTCTGGCTTCGGATGAGAGCTCTTCTGAAAATGACGCAGACAGCACAACTGACCTGGAGAAAATCGTAAATGACGCAGCTCTAACACAAGATCTTTCTGCGGTAGAAGCTCGCCTCAAAGAGCTTGAAGAGAGCGCCCACGAACATTCAGGAGCCAAAACCGCCGAAGTTCCTTCCAAAAACGCTGCTAGCGCGAGTGATGCAGCATCTGACGATGATGCAACCTCTATAAAAGATGTTGCTGATACGTTCTCAAGCTATCTTCGCAGTAGGCGTCGTGCGCTTTTTAGGTTTGTACGCCGCTACAGCTTGCTTTCTGGCATTCTTGCACTCTTAAGTCTTGCTCTTTTATCTGCGGTTATTGTCTTCTTTATTCGTGTGAGCAACGTTCCTTCAACAGATACTGTTATTGCTGATGCGCGTACACGAGCCGAAGCTCCAACCTGGACTCCGGGTGAGTATGACGCTGATGAATCCTTGCTGCTGACGGGCATTGAAGTTGTTTCTCGCACCAGAAGCACCACGGCAATCTCCAGCGATGCCGCTCAGTTTGGCGCCACCGGCTACGCCAATTCTGTCGTACGCCTTACCTACACGGGTAACGCAATTGCTGCCACAAAGATTTCCAAGTTAGGATACGCAAATACCCAGGGTTGGAACGCTATTGGTGACGAAGAGACCCAATCTGTCTCCTACCAGGCAACTTCAGGTGTTTCCACAACAAAAGTCCTTGATGCCATCGGCGATGTACTAGCCAAGCTTGATGAAAAAAATCCAAACGAAGCTATTTCTTATAGCTCGCAGTTCTCTGGTGCAACGTTTACTGTTCTTGATGCGGGTTTTGATCGTGAACAGCAGACTTGCTGGGTAAGGATGTCAGGTGTTTCACCAACCTTCTATGGTTCGCTCACCTGCGAAATTACCGCCTCATTTACCTTTGATGCTTCTACGGGTACCTGGGCGTTGGACACAGCCAACCCCTCGGCAGGACTTAAGTACGACTACAGCGGGCTCGTAGGAACGTGGAAGGGTACCTTTGTCAGCTGTGAAGCAAGCAGCGGAAGCCCTTGCTATGCCGGTCGAACCAATCCTTTAACGTTGACCGTATCGGCTGCAGGTTTTTCTCGTGATCAGCTGGTTCTTACGGGTACCGCAGGGGGTGTTGTGCACAACCATGGAGCACTCAACACCTCGTATCGTTGGTATCCCGGTGATACTGAGTTCAAAAACGCTTCTGTCTCTCTTACAACTTCAGGAACTATCGGAGAACAAATTCAGGTTTCTGGAACGGTCGATGTAACCAATGCAAACCTGGATGCTCATTCTGCTTCTAATGCGGCTCTCGCCACACCTCAAAAGCCACAATTGAAGGTCACTTTTGATATTGCCAACAGAAGCGTTGTGGCTCAGCTTATTTCCACTTACACAGAAAATGGTCAGACAGTTACCTTTACTGATACCTATCAGCTCTCTAAAGAGTAAAAATAATCCCGTCAGGCCGAGTCGTTCCTGACGGGATTTCTATCATCAAATTACGAAAAGTGCGAAAGCTTGTTACTAAGCCTCATCTTCGTTTGTATCTGTGGCTTCTTCGTTGTTTTTCTCGCCCTTGCTCATACGGCCACGGATAAGGCCAACAACTGTTGGAATAATTGAAACGGCAACAATACCCACAATCAGCAGCTCAAAGTGCTCCTGAACTACAGGAATGCCACCAAAGAAATAGCCGAGAAGTACAAACATCGTGGACCAGGTTAGACCACCCAAGATGTTATAAATGCCAAAGTTGTGCCAGTGCATACCGCCCATACCCGCAATAAAAGGCACAAACGTGCGGATAAAGGGGAAGAAGCGCCCTAAGAAAATTGCCAGATGACCATGCTTGTCCAAAAACTTCTGAGTCTTCTCAAGATGCTCTGGGGTAAGTGCTTTGACTTTTCCAGAAGCAATAATTTTTTGACCAAAGAAATGGCCAATCATAAAGTTCATCTGATCGCCGAGAATTGCGGCAGCCCACGTAATAACAAGCAAAAAAACAATATTAAAACCACCGTTGTGGGCAAAAAATCCCGCTGCAAAAAGCAGAGAATCACCTGGTAAAAATGGGAAAAAGACTACGCCAGTCTCAATAAAAACAATCAGAAAAACAAAGCCGTACGCAGCAAGAGGGCCTGTGGCAATCATTGAAGCAATAAATGCACGAGGATCTCTAAGCAGTTCAATGATGTAGTTTACAAAACCCATCGAAGTCCAATCGTCGTGACAAATGTCGCGGCAAGCAAAGTCAACGCCTAAGAAAAGCGCATTGAGTGGGAACGGATGCCCGCGAGTGACCCCTTATGGCTGCTGTCTCCCGACCCTGACCAGGTTCGAGGTGTCACGTCATCCGCACCCGCTCAATGCGCTGTAGATACTCTACCCTATTAGAGTAATCTTTGCACAAGTCAAATATCGCTTATGCGTTTTTTGACGAATTTTTTTCAATTGCTTTGATGATCTTCTCGACGTTCTTTTTTCCTCTTGAGATACCTACATACAAAATTCCAGCTATAGGAACAGATATGACGAGAAGAACTATGCCGCCCACGAGCACAGCCGTTGCCATGGAACTTGTAGAGAGACTCCCGTACACGCTGAGATATATAAGCCATGCTCCAATTGCGATGCCAGAATAAGCGGCTCTTCTATAAACGCTTAGTGTTCCAAGAGCTTTTGTCTGCATACGAGCCTCGACAACCAAAGGGTTATCCTCGTGTGAATGAGAAGCTGCTCCTACATAGTTTTTCTTGCCCATAAAAACTCTCAATCAAAAGTGGCATCGCCGTATGACGATGCCACTTTATTACGTTTGTCTTTTCTGCGCCAGACAGGATTTTGCGCAAAAAATTAGTAAGACAGACCTGGGTTGAAGACGCCAATAACAACGCCAACAAGTGCTACAACAACAAGAATCAGCATAACAACTGTTGGGCTGAGCTTCTTCTTAGTCATCAACCACCAGCAAAGGTATACAAACAGAAGGTTCAATACCTTAGGGAAGATGCCATTAAGTGTTGTCTGAATGTCAACACCAGCAATATTCAGAGAAGTTGTGACGTTAATCCATGTAGCAGCAACAGAGCCAATGACCATAGTACCAATCATAACAATGGAGCTACGGAGAGCTTCGGACTCAGGACCAACAAGTGCCTCAACAGCAGAAGAGCCCAGGCTATAGCCCTGGTCGTAAGCAAACTTCATGCCGAAGTACATAATGAGGTTCCAGACCACAACATAGAACAGTGGGCCAAGAACGGAGCCACCCTTAGAAAGGCCAAGTGCAATTCCAAGAAGAATTGGAATAAAGGTACCAACAATAATGGAGTCACCAAGACCAGCAAGAGGGCCCATAAGACCAGCGCGAAGACCATTGATGGTCTCGTCGTCGATTGCCTCGCCGTTTGCACGAGCCTCCTCAAGAGACGCGGTCAAGCCAACAACCATAGAACCAATCTGTGGCTCGGTATTAAAGAAGGTTGTATAGGTAGAAAGTGCCTCAACCTTTTGGTCATCAGTATCGTAAAGCTCGTCAACGATTGGAAGCATGGATGCAAGGTAACCAAATGTCTGCATGTGCTCCTGAGAGAAGCAGGTAAGATTGCCGTAAATCCAGCTCAAGAAAGACTTATTGCGTGCTTTCTGAGAAATGGTTTTCTTTTCAGCCATGATTAAATATCCTCCTCTTCTTCATCGTCTGCGCTTACATTGCCTGATGTTGCAGCAGCCAAACGAACATTCTTTGCCTGCTGAAGCTGATAGTTAAGAACAGCAAAGAAGACTGCTACGACTGCAGAGACAATGAGGTTCAGGCCAAGTGCGCCAGCAAGGATAAAGCCAAAGGCAAAAGTTACCCAATCAAGAGGCTTAGTAATAACCTGCTTGCACAAAATTGCAACACCAACGGTAGGAAGAAGGGTACCAACGGTGAAGAGGGTCATCATTGGGATGCCGTTCATAGGAAGGTATTCCTTCATGATGCCAACCATGCTCTCGCCAGCCATGCAAATGAAGAATGTTGGAATGAACGAGAAAAGAATGTGAGAAACCCAAGGGAATACAAAGTCAACCATTGGAATGGTCTTCTTAATACGACCCCACTCTTTGCTCTCCATTGCACGCCAGCCAATACCCTGCCATACAAGGTTCATGGTAGCGGTGCCGTAGAACAAGACGGTACCAAGAGTACCAACAGCTGCGCCAATAGCAGCTGCCTGAGATGCAGCCTCAACAGAGCTTGGATCAAGACCATAAGCCTTGATTGCAAGAATTGCTAGAGGAATACCAATGTAGGAAACAGCACGAACGTCAGCGGAAACAGTTCCACCAGGTGTTACGAGTGCAATGTAGACCAACTGGATTGCTGCACCAACAATAATGCCAGTCTGGACGTCGCCAAGAATGACACCAACGACAAGACCTGCAACAAGTGGACGACCGAGGGTATAGTTACCTACGGTAGTACCAGCCATGCCAGGTAGTGACGCAAGGCATGCAAACAAACCCAAAAGGGCAGCTTGAAACGCATTAATTGCCATAAAAATCGCCTTCCGAATACTACTACTTTACGTCAAACTTCTCGCGGAATTTAGGCCACTCACCAATTGCCTTTTCTTTAAGAAGAGCAAATTGAACGGTATAACCAGCTTTGGTTATATCCTCAAATGCCTGTCCCTCTTCTTGAGTAAAGGACTGGTTGTTGCCCAGCTTTACCGCACCAGGACGGTCATTACCAGGACCGATAATGACCGTGTTAATTCCTGGCTTAAAACCAAAGTCAACAAGAATTTTCTTCATGTCAACTGGGTTTTTAGTAATAAGAAAATAACGAGAATCGCTGTCTAGAACCTTCTGAGCGCTCTCTTTGAAGTGATCAAATGTCCAAACAAATACTTTCTTGTCAGGTGCTGCTGACTTGTAAGCAGACTTAAGGACAGGATTTGATGCAGCCGCATCATTTACTGCAATGATTCCGTCACAAGGAACCTCAAGGGCCCAACGAGTGACTGTCTGACCATGAATCATGCGGTCATCAACACGAACAAATGAAATCATGTTTTCTCCTAACATATTTCTTACGCAAGCAGCTACGCGTACTTGCAGTAATTACTAAAGGTCTTCCTCGTCATCGTCTTCAAGAGCTAGGACGATCTGATTAACGCCATTTTTTCCTTCATTCAGGATTGATGACACAAGAGCTTCACCACTTAGACCATCATCGATTGCCATCAAAGCACCAATTGCCATGGGAAGATTGGCGCCACTAAAAGCCACGGTATGAGAAAGCAAACCCTTTTTGGCGAGAAGATCAAGCGCATTAGTAAGTGGAGAACCACCGATAATGTCACCAAGAACGACAACCTCGTCGTCAACAGTAAGTGGCTCAAGAATTTTTGACAAATTCTCTCTATATTCAACTGCTCCCACGCCATCTTCCATGCTGTAGCTCAAGATGTTTTCTCTGGGTCCCATCAGCATGTCCATTACGCTATGCAGACCTGGTGCAAACGTTCCATGACTTACGAGCAAAAGGTACTTCATTACCGCTCCATTCCAGACATCTCCACTGTGGCTGTACTTCGGCTGTAACACAGCCGTACTACACCAACTCAAAATTTCTAGCCTGTTATGTAAATTATTTATCCTTTAAAAACTACATCCCAGACTAGGCGTCACATGAGTAGCGGTTATAACACAAAGTCGTACAGAGACAGCTGGTAATCCGAAATTTTTAATATTTTTGATGCATTATTTTTTTAAATTTTATTCAAATTGTTTGATTAATCAGATAAATAAGTGTTCTACTAGCTAATCTAAATATGCATATATTTTTTGCATATATGAATATATAAATAGTAGTATTACAAATATTAGATAAAGAAATGTCAGCTCAACACTCCTCGAAATACATTTCTAAAAAATAAAAAAGAAGGCCATACAAGATGACCTTCTTAACATGAAATAAAAAATAATTTTATGTTACGTAACGTGTTATGTTCTGTTCCTGCGATAGAAATCAACAAGGGACTGAGTTGAAGCGTCTTGCTTTGCCAGCTCTTCGTCGTTGTGAATTGCAGGGAAAATCTGCTTTGCAAGCTGTTTACCAAGCTCTACGCCCCACTGATCAAAGGAATCAATGCCCCACACAACACCTTCAACAAAGGTAATGTGCTCATAG
>JABZHK010000055.1:0-7293 GCA_015258885.1 Atopobium sp. | reverse complement strand
TTTCAAGACGATTAGCGGCAGATTTACCATCGCGATCTACGCCACCAATACAAACATTATTAAATGTATTGCCAGATAGAACGCCACCAACAACACCTGTGCATGCAAATGCATCAATGCAGGTCATCTTGACACGATAAAGCTCTTGCCACTCCTCAACTTCTTTCTCAGTAATGGTTCCATTCTCAATATCCTGCTCGAAATAAGGATAGAGACCTTGACCAATGCGTCCTGGTGAAAGCATCCTTAAATGTCTTAGGCTTCTCGTGAGCCAAGCGATGAAGACGCTCAGAAATCTCCGCAAGTTCCACGATTTCATTCTCATCATTTGTGATAGAAATTAATCGATCAGCTTCGCGGCCATAATTTTCGAACCACTTTGAAAGACCTTGAACCAAAAGACCCATGGAGGTGTAGTAATACAGCCTATCCATGCCAGAGATTCCGTCGCCGCCAGGCTCGCCAGCTACTTCACCTGCACGTTTTTTGCAAATCTCAATTAGTTCATCAAAGCCATGCTCCAGGACGAAGTAGTAATTCATAACTTCGCGTCCCTGAGGAATGGTAAAGCCGGAGTCAAAATTACTGACGACAGACTTCATGATGTTTTCTTTAATCTTGTACTCAGGTACCATCTGCTCATATTTGCGGGCGACGTCCTCTACAGACTTGCCTGCCCATGCATATGCGAGACGATGCATCGCTGGTACGTTTTCAAGACGAACTCCGTACTTTCCGCCGACAGAAACAACATTTCCAAAGCTCTTTGTTACATTTCCTCCACCCGCGCCAAAATGAGAGACCTCTGCGCTGGACTCTGCGCCTGTATCTAGGGCAGCCTTATACAGGTCAGAATCCTTATCCATAAAGAAGCTCTCTGTCAGCCATGGCAGTGGAGCAGAACCGCGGTAAAATCCTGCCTTTGCTCCAACAAGCTGCTCGTGTGGCCAAATTGGCGTATCCAAATGTTCAAATACGCTTTTTAGAGCATAACCACGACGCATGATAGGAACTTCGCCCTCATGCTCCATAGCTGCACGGGAGTACCAATAGGACTCCTGGATGTCCAGCGAAGAGAGTGTGTCGAAGTAGATATCGCGGAGGTAGTTAGCTCGTGGGGTTGGCTCCCTCTTGATCTCTCGATCGGTGATTTCAGCTGGTGCTTCTCCGTTTGCGTGGCTCTCAAGGGAAAGACCGCGCTCAGCAAGAACCTCGCTCAGCTTCATCGGTTGAAGTGTTGCCATCTCCAAGCCTCCCTTAAAACATTCTTGGCAAGCCCCTTTAGCCTGCCGTTAAAATGATTTTTAAAGAAGAGGTCTTGATTTACATCAGGCGAAATTCCTAATAAAAAGTTGTATCTTTCTTTACAAAAATCAGACTACAGAACTTCCTAGTACAAAAGTCTTAGCTCCTAACTTCAAAATAAGCATCTAAATAGGACTCTAGCTGTACATATTTATATAAATTTATTTCGATAATTCTACTGATAGTCAAAAGGGTTTCCGGGGAGGTTCTAATGAGAAGAAGTCTTTCTGCCCCCTTAAATCAGGGCTGCAGCGAACTAAAGGGTCGCATTTTTGATATTCAATCATTTAGCGTCCATGACGGTCCAGGATGTAGGACTCTCATTTTTATGTCCGGATGCCCTTTACGCTGTGCATGGTGCTGTAATCCTGAAAGTTTTCTCAATCAACAAGGAAAGCTTTTTTTCGGATCGAAATGTATCAATTCCAAAGATAAAGCCTGCGTCCGATGCATCCAAGCTTGTCCTTATGGAGCGGTGCGCAACAATTCTCAAGATAAAAATCATCCGATGATTTTTGATTGGCAACTGTGCCACAACTGCCAATCACTAGAATGTGTTAATGCTTGCTTAAACGATGCACTCGTTAATATTTCGAAAGAGTACACCGTTAGCGAGATTATGTATATTCTCGAAAGAGACCGTCACTACTGGTCAGGAAAAGGAGGCGTAACTTTTTCTGGAGGTGACCCTATGTTTCAACCTGAATTTCTTGAATCTGTTCTTAAATGTTGTGAGGAATTGTATATCCATAAAGCTATCGAAACAGAAGCTCTTGCTGACACTGCTGTGTATTTGAGGATAATGCGTTACATGGATTTTGCTTTTAATGATTTAAAGTGTATGGATTCTGAGCTCCATAAAGCATACACAGGGATTGGGAACGAGCGTATTCTTAATAACATTCGTGCTTTTGCGAATTCAGGAAGCAAAACGCGACTTATCTTAAGAGCTCCTATTATTCCAAGTTTTAATGATTCTGAAGAAAATTTTGCCAAAGTTGCTGACTTCATGAACGACATTGGTCTAGATGAGTTCAATATCTTACCGTTCCATCGCCTAGGTGTTTCCAAGTGGGAAGAGCTAGGCCTAGATTATAAGTTCAAGAACACTCAGCCCACATCTTCGCATACTCTAGCAAAGCTCAAAAAAGTCCTAACTGATAAAAAAATCAAATGTTATGTCGGAAGCGATACCCCATTTTAGTTACTCAAGCTGATTAAAAATTTGATTCATAAACGAATCTGCAGATATAACTCGATTGAGGACCTCAACTTCATCGACATTAATTTCTTCAATCTCATAGAGTGAAGAAATTGCTTCTGCTGGAGTTTTTCCTGATAACAAATTAACGCACAATAGTAGGACGAGGCCCGTTATGCCGTCCGTTGTATGAACGTCCACAGTATCAAGACGTAAGTTTCCAGTGCTAAATTCAAACAATTTTTTAAATTCAAACCAAATACTAGTCCCAGCCCATAACTCATTAAGGTATGTAAGGACATTTTTTATAGAACCGTATGTTGTAAGTAAATCAAGTGTGTAATTAATCATTTCATGCGCAATTGATTGCTGTTCTTTAGAAAGACCGCTTTCCTTTGCAAGAACATTTGTCCAACGTAAAATATCCGATTTGCTGATGCTGCCAGTATCAGTAGTAATGCAATCTTCTATTTCTTTTCCTGCACAGTATTCTCTATCGACTATTCTTAAAAATTCCTCCGCAGGGAGACTCCTCTTGTACCTGCGGCGGCCATTAACGAGAAGCGAAAGAACGTAATGAAGCCTATCGAACTTTATTGGTGCAAACATAAAAATATTCGCGCCAGCTCTAAATGCTGCAAGTCTTAATTGATCAGAATCTTGTGGTCCATGAATAACAACAGGACAAGCAAGGAAATCAAATTTCTGACGAACTAAACGACAAGCCTCAAATCCATTCATATCCTGAAGTTCGACAGAAAAAATCAATACGTCCACAACTTGATCGTCAATAATTCTTAGCGCTTCTTCTCCTCGATAACAAAGAATAGTTTCGTAACCGAATGAAATAAGCTCTTGTTTAAAGCTTTCTCTGATTTCTTCGTCCGTACACACAAACAGAACTCGTGGTCTATACATTACAGAACCCCTATTTTTACTATGAATCTATTGCTGCAGGAGCGAATTCGCAAATAAGTTGAACTCGATTTTTCAAACCCAACTTCGAAAAGATATTACTTAGATGGGTTTTTACTGTCTTTTCACTTACAAACAGCCTGTTTGCAATTTGTGCATTTGACATTCCCGAGCACACTAGTGTTGCAACTTCATTTTCTCGTTGAGTTAATAAATCTGATATTGGATTACACTTGGGTCCCATAGGCTCTTCTGAAATCACACCGCATTCAAAATGGATGTCCAGTAGTCGGCAGACGATTGTCAGGCTATTAATAGCTCTTGAAAAATCTTCATGACTCAGAATAGGTAAATCAAATTTTAGATTTAGTTGTTTAGAATGCGGAGAATCATCAAATGTAAATCCAGAACAATGCCAAAACGCGATCAATTCGCCATTGAAATAAATCGGGGCTAGAAAGCTTGCAATACCATAATCACAGCACTTTACTAATGGTTCAAAGCTGTGAGTTTTATCAAACCAGCTGGCAACTTCCTTGACATCTATTCTGTTTACACCACTACATTTATGATGACTACTCATCTCAACAAAGTCGCAAAAAAATAATTTCTTTGACGGTATTAAAAGTGATTTTCCATTTCTATCGAGTAGGTGGATTGGAATATCCATCTCACGAGAAAAGCAATCTTGATAATCCTGAAGGGTCCCCATACCAACCATCTCAAGCCACTGAGATGGTTGGACTATGCGCGGCACATTAGGAGTCATATTGTCACCCTCCCCAAAGGATTTGATGTATCTCCATTAGCACGAGAAACAAGCTATCGAATTTAAAATTTTATTTAATTTTTATATATTATCTAATTGTTACTAGAATTACACAATTAAAAATCGGTGATTGACTAAAGTGTTTTAGCCACAGTCAGATATATCTAATCTACCTGTATAAATATAAAAATTACAGAATCTTCTCAATAAAAGAACTCACGCTTACCGATAGGTAAACGTGAGTTCTGTCCAACAAATTAAATCGAATCGATTACTTAGTGCCGTAAATACGGTCGCCCGCGTCGCCAAGGCCTGGGAGAATGTAAGCATTTGGGCTCAGCTGACGGTCAACGGTGCACGTATAGAGGCGTACATCTGGGTCAAAGTCCAGAGTTGCCTTGACGCCCTCAGGGCAAGAAACAATGGTCAAGCAACGAATATCCTTGACGCCAGCCTCACGCAGGAACTGAATAGCAGCAGTTAGAGAGCCGCCAGTTGCCAGCATTGGGTCAACAACCAGGCAGGTACGGTTCTCAATGTCTGCAGGGAACTTGCAGTAATACTGGTGAGGAAGATGGGTTTCTGGATCACGGTACATACCAACATGGCCAACGCGAGCAGATGGAACCAGCTCAAGAATGCCGTCAACCATACCAAGGCCAGCGCGAAGAATTGGAATAATAGCAACCTTCTTACCAGCAATGCGCTTAGCAGTCATGGTCTCAAGAGGAGTCTCTACCTCGACGTCCTCAAGTGGGAAGTCGCGCATGGCCTCATAGCTCTCAAGAATTGCAAGCTCGTTGACAAGCTCACGGAACTGCTTAGTGGTGGTTGTCTTGTCACGAAGAATGTGAAGCTTGTGCTGAACTAGTGGGTGGTCAACAACCGTAAGTCTGGACTCATCGTAATCTGCCATAATGCTCCCTCCAAGAGCTTGACCTGCGCTTTATTTGAATGTCTGCAACTTTATCCTAGACAGTACATTCCGTGCAGGTTTGTGTATGTATTGCTTAGATGCACCGTTTATGTGCTGTTTACTTACTCAGCGTCAACACCCTTAAAGTTAGGGTCATCTTCACGCATGATCTTCTCGACACGTCCAGTGTGGCGGCCACCTGCAAACTCGGTGCTCAGGAAGGTGTCCACAATAGCCTCGTTAACAGCAAGATCAGTGAATCGGCCAGATAGACCAATGACGTTTGCGTTATTGTGCTCGCGAGCAAGCTCTGCAAACTGAACAGTCTGAACAGGAGTAGCGCGAATACCAGGGACTTTATCAGCGGTCATGGCAATGCCAATGCCGGTGCCACAAATCAGAACACCGCGATCTGCCTTGCCTGCTGCGACTGCGCGAGCAACCTTATCTGCAAAATCAGGGTAATCAACACGATCGTCGTTTGCAGGACCAAAGTCCAAAACCTCGTGACCAAGCGACTTAATGTGCTCAATGATAGGATCTTTCTGGATAAAGCCAGCGTGATCGGAACCAACTGCAATACGCATACGTATCCTCCTCAGAAAATTCACTCCTATAGAGAGTACCGCATGCAGGCAAAAGCTGCAGCCAAAACACATAAAAGGGATAGGATTTTTTATCTATTTTGCAAATCCCGCAGTGGCGAGAATATCCTCGGTTGTGATGGCGCCTTCGCGCAAAATGCGCGGTTCATCACCTGTGCAGTCGACAATGGTCGACGCAATAGCAAGGGGTGCCGGACCTCCATCAAGCGTCAAGTCTGCCTGCTCAATAAGGCCTGCTTCAAGTCCACATCCATCAACTGCAGAAGGAGCCCCGTGCGTGTTTGCACTGGTAGTAGCCAAAGGGCATCCAAGCTGCTGTGCAATCTGACATACTAGAGGTGAATTAGGCATACGGAGTGCAATGGTTCTGTTATCTGGCAAGACGTACTCATCAGGAACGTTCTCTGATGCGGTAACCACCAGTGTAAGGGCTCCTGGCCAATATGCTTCTACCAGCTTATTTGCCCAGCTGTGCGTAATGTGAGCGTACTTCTGCAGGTCGGATTTACTGCCCACAAGCCATGGAAGCGTCTGCGTTGAGGGACGCTGTTTAATCTCAAAAATACGCTTATGACCAGGGTTTTGAGGAGTTGCAGCTGCGCCAATGCCATAGACAGAATCGGTTGGCATGATAAGCACGCCACCACGACGAGCCACCTCAACTGCTAAAGAAACTACAGATGTATCCGGATTCATCTGATCAACTTTGATGTACTCTCCCATAAAACCCTCAACTCTTTGGTGTGTGCTGCGCGATGTTGTGTACTGTGCGGCGTTGTGTGCTGCGCGGTGTTATGCGTTACACAGTTTTTCTCGCCAGACGGCTGAAGTGCTACTTTGCTAAACGTGCCACAAGAATGCGCGGCCTGTGCGTCATATCCTCTTTGACCTCAACAGATTCCCACACACCCTGCTCCTCGGCAAGGTGCGCCGCCTTGTCCAGATGCCCCTCGTAGAGCTCAACGCAGAGCATACCACCAGGTAAAAGCATATGTGGAGCAGCCTCGAGCAATCGCCTATAGACGTCCAGACCGTCTTCTCCCCCGTCAAGCGCCAGCTCAGGCTCAAAACCCTTGACCTCAGTAGGTACCTCCTGCTCAAGCACGCGTGTGGGGATGTAAGGCGGAGTAGACACCAACACCGAGAAGGACCGTGCAAGCTCTGCAGGCACACCTTCTACCAAGTCGCATTCAATGAGCTCTACGCGCTCCTGGAGGTCCAGGGCATCTCTGTTGCGAGTTGCCAGCGCAATCGCCTTAGGAGAAAGGTCCGTGGCGTAGACGCGTGTCTGTGGGCGCTCAGTGGCAATAGAGAGCGATATGCAGCCCGTTCCTACGCCAACCTCAAGCACGCGCACTTCCCCGTCAGTGTTTGGAGTTGCCACGTCAACGCCTGCTAGCGCAACGTCTACCAGCACCTCTGTCTCTGGTCGTGGGATAAGCACGCCTGGCTCGCAGGTAAGAACCAGGTGCCTAAAGGGCATCTCGCCCGTCACGTACTGAAGCGGTTCACCCTCTGCACGGCGCTTAATTGCCTCGCGCATGCGAGTGCGTTCATCCGCAGAAAGTGGCTTGTCAAAGTT
>JABZHK010000054.1:0-7510 GCA_015258885.1 Atopobium sp. | reverse complement strand
TCTGAGCATGCTTTTAATTTTATGGGTGACAGCATTAAACAGCCCCTTACCTTCAAGCTAAACAACAAGCTTGAGTATGGCGTACTCGCCCAGGCATCTCGTAGAGATGGTGCAGCTGTTATTGAAGTATCTGATTCTTTATTTAAGAAGAAAGTAGATGAATGCATCCAAGTTATTTTTCATGAGATAGCTCACACAAAAGAGTGGAATCTATCCACAATGGAAGAATGGGATAAAGAAATAGATGCAATACTTGATTTTAGAAGTGGAGAAATAGACCATCTTCAAAAATCAAAATTGAATCAAAAACTTAAACAAGCTTTTATAAATTCTAAAGTTCCTGTCCTCTATGATGACTGGTTGGGTAGAATCCAATTCAGTAAAAATAGTGATTTAAAACACTTGATGAGCATGTCACCATACATGAAGAGTTATAATGAATTAGAAGATGACGCGGGGTCAGAACTCCTTGCTGAGTCACTAAGATTTGTTGCAGTTAATGGATTTGGTAAGAACAAAATCGCTGATATTGTTGTAAGGGAGGCTCTCTCATGGTAATTGACTTCGATATGCTTTGTGACTCACTTGATATCTCTTTTGATTCTTTAATGAGGGGTAGCAACTCTTTTGCACGCGAGCATGTTAAATTGTTAAAAAAGTATGGGGACAAGTTCACAAAATTAATGGATTTGGCAATTCTAATGGGACTCCCAAATGATGAGCAGATCGCTATCATACGCAAAAGGAAATATTTTAAAATTTACCCTGAGTATTTCACTTGGGATGGTCCCACTGAAAAGGCTGAGCAAGAACTTACTCCATTGTTAGAAAAATAAAAGCTTAACTCCTAACCCCGCTACAAGCGGGGTTTTCTTTTAGCTGTTAACACTCACAGACAATTCTTTCAGCGCAGGAAAAGGACCTGCGATTGACTGAAAGGATTTGGTCTATGCATCGTAATGGATCTCCTGCACCAGACGAGGTCACAGAGGAAAAGAAAGACTCTGATACCCAAGACTCTACGCAGGAAAACCAGTCCCAGGACCAAGTAGCAGAAGAGGAAGCATCTTCCCAGGACTCTGCTACAAGCGAGGACACAAGCGCAAACGTCAACACCCACAAGCTAGAGCGTGACTTGGCTAATCGTGAGAAGCGCATTAAAGAGCTGGAAGCAGAGCTCGCAGAGTCGAAGAAGTCTATGGCTTCTTCTGATGAGCGTATCTCTGCCATCGAGAAGCAGCTCAAAGACTCACAGGAAGCCAAGGAGAAGGCAGAAGTTGAAGCAAAGCTTACTTCTGCTGGCTGCATTGACTTGGAGCTTGGTAGAGCTGCTTTAGCTGCTCTAGAGGGTGACGTTGCCAAGCTGAAAGAAGCAAAGCCATATCTCTTCCAGTCTGAGCCAAAGAGCGTAAACACTACCGGCAAGCCCGCTGGCAGCTCTTCTGGCATTGCTCGCAACATTAAGGAAGGACTTGGAAAATAATGATTAATCTCGCTACCCTTGCAACCAACTCCGGCGATAAGCTCACACAGGGCTTTATCAATGAGCTTGTTACCGACAACTATCTGCTCGGTGCACTCACTTTCGACAACTGCATGAATGCTTCTGGCACATCTGACTTGGTCTACGGCTATAAGCGCGTTAAGACTCCGTCTTCTGCTGCATTCCGTGCACTTGGTTCTGAGCCAGTTGCTTCTGAGCCAACTGTTGAGAAGAAGACCACTACCCTTGGTATTCTCGGCTCTACGTTCCAGATGGATCGTGTTGCCAAGGCTGCTGCAGATGACCTCTACGAGATGTATCTGGAGCAGGCTAAGGACGCAGTTTCTCGCAAGTTCAACGCCAGTATCTTTGCTCCTACTAAGGATGCAAACGGCTTTGATGGTCTCGCAGCTGCTCTGAAGACCACCTCTACTGAGATGACCTCTAAGACCGATGTCAAGGTCACCACTAAGGAAGCTGCTCTTGCTTACCTTGAGGAGCTTGACACCATGCTTTCCAACCTCATGCGCACCCCTGACGTGCTCATGATGAACGCAGCTCAGTACACCAAGCTGAACGCTCTGCTTCGTGTTGTTGGTCTTGGTACTGAGTCCAAGGAGACCGCCGGCAACGTTGTCCAGGCTTACAACGGCATTGCAATCCATGAGGTCCGTGACGGTTCTATCACTGACGGCTCTATCTATGCTGCTTGTCTTGGCATGGACGGCTTCCACGGCATCACCCTTCAGGGCGACAATGCATTCACCGTTGCACTGCCTGACTGGACTACTCCAGGTGCTGTCAAGAGCGTTGATGTTGAGTTCGTCTGTGGTGTTGCTCTGAAGGCAACTAAGGCTGCTGGTGTCTTGAAGCCTAAGGCTGCTTAATGGCAACCCCAAGCCTTACATACGACTTCTACCGCAACACGTATAAAGGCTCTCTTGGCGAGGGTGAGCTAGATGCTCCCCTCGTCAAGGCTCAAGCACTGCTTGTCTCGATGACTGGTGAAGAGGTCCCTGAGAAGTACAGCGAGAAGTGGCTTCTTGCACTCTGCGCTCTGTGTGACAGAGTGGCAGGCAAAGACACCCGTGGAATGGTTAAGAGCGAGAGCGTTGGTAGTGTGTCCTACACCTACACAGACGCTCAAGCAAGCGTCTCTGACCTCTCCTGTGTGTATCCCTTCTTGGTTGGTACAGGTCTTCTTTGGAGGGGTATCCAATGATTGCCTGGGATACCGTCACCGTTTGGCACAAGCAGGATAAGGGATTCACGCGATCTATCTATCAAGGTGTACACGTTGAAGAGAAACTCGCCAATACCGCTTCAACAGTAGGACCACAGAATGCCAACGTGCTTAAAGTGTGGTTCTTCAGAGACCCGGGTCTCAAGGCTGGTGACTTCGTTATTCGTGGCATCAGCTCCGATGAGAAGCCTGTATCAGACGCGCGTATGGTGCGCTCGGTAAACCCTTATTCCACTCACCACGAGACACATCATGTGGAGGTAGAAGCCAGATGAGAATGCGTGTGGTTGACGTTGATGTTGAGCGTTGCAAAGACAAGGTCTCAAACGCTGTAGAAGCTGCCCTTGGCATTGTCGCTGAAAACGTTCTAGCTGACTGTAAGACTTATGTCCCTTACGACTCAGGAGCACTTCAAGGCTCTGGCACTACCCGTCAAACGGGTAATGCAGCTTACGTTGAATGGGGCGCAGGAGACGCAGCAGCATATGCACGTGTTCAGTACTACTCAACACACAACCACAATACGCTCCAAAATGCCTTACATGCCCCCAATGCCTGTGACCACTGGTATGACCGTTGCGCAGGTGTTAGAGGTAATGCATGGCAGCAAATGTTCGCAAAAGTTCTTGGAGAGAAAGTTGGAGGGGCATGGTAGACATCGCTCAAAGCGTTACTGACTGGCTGAAAGACATTCTCACAGGTATTCCTGTCGAGTATGGTCAGTTCCCCAACGGTGATGGAGCTGCACAAGCAATGCTTAAGGCTGCTCCGGGTGAGCCTTGGGTGCTTCATTATTGCTCTGGTGGCGGTATTAAGCAGTTCCCTTACGAGGTATATCTGCAGACACGCCCATTAGACGAGCAGGAGCGCATTGACGGTTTAGCCATGCTGCGTAAAGTCCAAGCTGCCATCGAAGACGGTGGTGCACCAGAAGGCGTTGTTGTTTACGCTCACGATGTCACCACACTGCCATCTCCCTTCAGTGTTGGTGAGGATGGAGTCGCAACCTACCAGCTTATCGCCCAAATCAAGTACAGGGTTTAACCCTTAAAGAAAGGAAGTACTATGCCAGATACACCAGCTGTCGTACAGCCAACAGAGACACAGCGCACGCCTGTCTCTATCTATGAGATTCAGCACTGGATTAAGTTCCCAGGACAGACGAACTTCATCCGTGTTACTGAGACCACCAAAGCAGACCCAGAGCGTGAAGCCAAGTCTTATGAGCCAACTTATATTGATCGTAAGACCCAGCCTAAGTACAACCTAGGCAAGACTGACACCTTCAGTTTTGAGGTTGATGCAATGGGTCCTGGTGGCATTCAGAAGATTCTTGCAAGCTATGAGGATGTTCTAGACGTACCTGTTGAGTATGTCCGCACTTGTGGTTATGACTTCAAGGCAGGTAAGGCTTGCGAGAAGACCGCACTCGTTGCTAAGCACGCAAAGGCAACACTGAACGTCTCACCATTCTCCGGCTCTGATATTGCACCAATCAAGATTGCCTTCAAGGTCGCAATCACCGACGAGTACGAGTACGGCACCTTCAACTATGACACTGCAGCTTTCACTAAGGCTGCATAGACATAGTCCCCATTCCTCTCCTCTCTGGGGAAGCACCTGGCATATGCTGGGTGCTTTTTTGTTGGCGTTACCCGTGACACAAGATATGAGCCAAGGTAACCCCATAGAGAGGAACACTTATGGCACTGAAGAATTACAAGCTTGATGGCGCACCAAAGGCAAAGGTGAAGATTGAGGGCAAGACCTATGATGTAGATCTAGGCAACATTACCTTTGTTGTTGAAGCCAACTCGTGGGCTCAACGTCTATCGTCTTTTGCAGGACTCTCAAATGATGAGGTTATGGACAACCTCACAACCCTTGCAGATGAAGCTCACAATATCGTTGCTTTTGCACTTGGTGAGGAAGCTGCAGAGGAGCTTATTGGCAAGGCAAACCGTCTCAACATCTACCGCTTGATGAAGATTATCTCGATTCTGACAGAGGTATATTCAGCAAGCGACGCTGTGTCCAAGGTCTCTGAGCTTATCACGCAAGAGAACTCCAGCATGGATGAGTAATTCATGTTTCTAGACTCTGTTATCAAGGGTGCTCCCGTCACAGTTGATGTGGCGGGAGCATCTGTACCCATTAAGAGTGGATTTAGGACCTCGCTTATCTATATGACAATGGATACAGAGAACAGTGCTGTTGCTAATGCGAGGACACTAAACCTTTTCTACGCTCAAAAAGGCGTACTTCCAGACCAAGTGTCGAAGTACCCAGTAGAAGCTCTTCAGGCAGCGTCTGAGTGGGTAGCAGGGGCATTTGACACTATCTCATACGGTGAGCAATACAAGCGCATTCAGTACTACAGAAAAAAGAACTTTGACTGGCACTATGACGCAGGAATTGTGACTGCCGACTTCATGCGCGTCTACTCAATAGACCTCACTAGTAAAGCCACACAGCTCCACTGGTACACCTTTATCAACTTATACCTGGCATTACTTGCTACTCCAGATACGCTCACAGGACAAGCTGTGGCTGCAAGAAGTCCACTTGAAGGAGATACCACAAAGGAAGAAGAACGTGCTCATACTAGGCGTGCGCAAGCTTGGGCGTTACCTCCAACAGAAGATGAATTACGGGAGATGGCACTCCGTAACTTCTAACTTCTAGGAGGTCAATTTGGCAGATGGAAAAGTAGTCATTGAGATTCTTGGTGACTCTTCCAAGTTCGCCAGCGAGGTTTCCAAGCTCACAGACACGACTTCTAAGGCAATCTCAAGCCTTGGCAGCGGATTCTCTAAAGCGGGCACCGTACTTACCGCTGCAATTACCGCTCCCCTTGCCATTGCAGGTGTAAAGGCTGCTCGGTGGGCAAGTCAGACCGCTGCAAATGCTGAGCAAGTAGACATTGCTTTTAATACCATGCTTGGTCCTGAGCGTGCTAAGAAGATGATTGCTGATCTAGTTGAGTTTGCTAAGACTACGCCATTTGAGATGGCAGGTCTCAATAAGGCAACTCAGCAGATGCTTGCCTATGGCTTTGCAGCTAATGACATCATTCCTATGCTTACAGACGTGGGTAATGCAACCGCTGCATTGGGTGCTGGTCAGCAAGGCATTGACGCTATTACCCGTGCTCTTGGTCAGATGCACGGTAAAGGTACTGCAGCTTCACAGGAGATGATGCAGCTTACTGAGGTTGGTATTCCTGCTTGGGAGTACCTCGCAAAGGCTTTGCATACAGACGTTGCTGGCGCAATGGAGATGGTTACCAAGAAAGCAGTCAGTGCTGATGTAGCCATTGCAGCAATCAGAGCTGGTATGCAGGGTGACTTTGGCGGGCTAATGATTAAGCAGTCCAGGACGCTTACTGGCGTGCTCTCAAATCTCTCTGACGCAGCAACCGCAACCATCATGAAGATGTATCAGACAGATGCATACAAAAAGATGACAGACGCACTCTCCAAGCTGGCGGACCCAATTCAGAAGCTTGTTGAGTCGCTCATGCCACTCTTTGAGCGTGGCATGGAAGCTCTCGCTGCCATGGCAACAAACGCAGCTAACGCAATCAATCAAATGTCAGCTTCAGACATTCAGACCATTGCAAAGTCTATTGGAATGCTCGCGGGTACAGGTCCTGCGCTTCTTGTCATCGGCAAGTCTATGGAGACCGCTGGCAAGATGCTTGGAGCGTTCTCCAAGGCTTCCGGCACTGTTGCAAACGGACTAAGCGTCATCAAGGGCATGGCCCCTAGCACACTCTCTACCATTGCAGGACTAAGCACAGGCTTTAAGTCAAGCTTTGGCGGGATTGCTGCAGTAGTCCAGGACAAGCTGGAGACTGCAATTCTCTACGCTTGGGAGTTTAGAGACAGCCTTTTGAAGGCTTTTAGTAGCTCTATCACTTCTAAGCTTGGTGGTGTTGGCAATGCTATCGCTGGTGTTTTTGGTCCTGCACTCACAAGCTTAGGACCTAAGCTCCTAGGAGCGGTGCAGCCGGCTATGGGTATGGTTGCAAACCTTGCTTCTGGCTTTGGTAGCGCGACTGTAGTACTTGGCGTGCTCTCAATTGCAGCAGCGGTGGCTGGCACAGCCTTTGTTGCTATGGGTGGAAACATCACACAGGCAGCTGCAAACATTGCAAGCAATATCGTAGGTATTGCTGACACTATCCCTGGACTTGCATCTCAAATCAGCTCAGTTCTTCCGCAGGTGGCTTTTGGACTCGCGTCTGCAGGTCCTACGCTGGCTCATGCCTTTGAGGTCCTCTTTGGACAGATGGGCGCAGCGTGGCAGCAAATTGCTCCAGGACTACTGGAAGCGGTTGGAGCTGCAGCTGGCGCAATCTGCGACATTCTCGTGGCTTCTGCTCCTTCTCTTATGGCAGGAGCAATGCAGGCGTTCACCTTTATCCTGCAAGCACTCACTGAGGTTGCAGGACAGCTTGCAGAAGCAGCTCCACAGATCCTGCAAGGTCTAGTGGACGGCTTTGTTGCTAACGCTCCTGCACTCTTTGAAGCAGCACAAGGTCTTTTCATGGGACTTGTTGACGGCGTTGTGGCAATCATTCCAGCACTAGCAGCATCCCTGCCACAGATTATTGATGTATTCATCTCAGGACTTCCTGGCTTTGTTGGGACACTCCTTCAAGCTGCAGTGGAACTCTTTGTGGCAATCGTGAACGCTATCCCTGTCATTCTCCCAGGACTCATTGGCAACGTTGGCAACCTCATTGGCACCGTTGTCTCTAACCTTCCAACGTTTATTGG
>JABZHK010000053.1:0-7513 GCA_015258885.1 Atopobium sp. | reverse complement strand
CTCTTGCAGCTGTTGCTGGTCAAGATATTGCTCAGATTTCTGCAGATAATCTGCCGTTTTCTATTATTCCTCGCCTTAATGCAGCTGGACGCATGGGCACTACCGATATTGCCCTTGATCTTCTCCTTACAGAAGACGCGGAAGAGGCAACCATTCTTGCTGGCAAACTAGAAGAGATTAATGCTGAGCGTCGTGCTATTGAGGCAAAGCTTACTGATGAGGCTCTTGAGCAGGCAAAAGAAATCTACGACGGTGGCCACGCTATTGTGCTTGCCAAAGAGGGTTGGCATGAGGGTGTTAAGGGCATTGTTGCTTCAAGAATTGTTAATCGCTATCACGTACCTTGTATTTTGTTTACCATCCAAGACGGTGTGGCTCGTGGTTCTGGCCGCTCTGTTGGCTCCGTCGATTTATTCCACGCGGTTGAGCAGTGCGCAGATCTTTCCGTCCGTTTTGGTGGTCACCAAGGAGCTGTTGGCGTAACGGTAGAAACAGCAAAGATTGACGCATTTAGAAAGCGTTTATCCGAGGTCATGGCAGAGCTTCCAGAAGAAGAGTTTGAGTCTTCAGGAGAAGTAACAGCTCTAGTAAACCTTGACGAGATTACTATCAACTCCATTGATGCGCTTGAGGCATTGCAGCCTTTTGGTCAGGGCAACAAAAAGCCGCTCTTTGGCGTCAAGGGCGTGGTGATGAAGAATCGCTCACGCGTTGGCGCAGGTGGTGCTCACCTTTGCTTTATGGCTTCAAACGGTATCTCCTCAATTTCATCCATTATGTTTAGGACGCCTCATGTTGAGGCAGCAGCTGAGTATGACGGTGCTGTTGATTTGATTTTTGAGGCAGTTAACGAGACCTGGCAGGGTAGAACCAAGCCAAAACTCATGGTCAGAGATATTCTCTACAGAGACTTTACCGATGAAGATGACGGCCCCATTGAAGCAGATCTTCTCGGCAGCGCTGCTGACCTGCCGCTTGTGGTTACCAAAGAGACAGCAGAGGCTGATCAGGCGTCTCAAGAGCAGGCGCAGCAAAGGCGCCAAGAGCTGGAGAACCTGTCTTCTGGGGAGCTCACGCAGACCCTGGTTACTTCCATGATTGGCTCAAGAGAGCTTTTGCCTCTACAGAAGAAAACGCTAGAAGTTCTTTCTCAGGGAACGTCTTGTCTCTCTGTTATGGCAACAGGCAGAGGTAAATCGCTTATTTTCCAGGTTCACGCAGCTCGTGTCGCACTTCTGCAACACAAGATGAGCGTATTTGTCTACCCATTGCGCGCCCTCATCAATGACCAGGTCCAAAGCATGAAAAACACTTTTGAGCCTTTGGGAATCTCTGTTGAGGTGCTTAACGGAGAAACAGACCTTACCAGTCGAGAAGACCTGTTTGCTCGTATGGTAAACAATGAGCTTGATATTGTGCTGACTACCCCAGAGTTCTTCTCGCTCCACGCTGATCAGTTTGCTGCAGCGAAGAACATCTCGTTTGTAGTGTTTGACGAGGCACATCATGTGGGTATGAATGCTTCTGAGGGCAGACTTGCCTACGCTCAAATGCCACAGGTACTAAAGATGCTTGGGAGCCCGCAGGTACTTGCCACAACAGCTACGGCTACCACGCAGGCAGCTCAGAACATCTGTGAGCTTCTCTCCATTGAAACAGAGCATGTATACAAAGACAAAACGGCTCGTTCTAACCTTGAACTCAAGGACCTTCGCGGTGCTAAGGATAGGGAATGTGCGCTGCTTTCTCTTGTGTCAGATGGCACAAAAACGGTTGTCTACGTCAATTCAAGGGAGCAAGCGCAGGCACTGACACGCATGTTGCGCCATCGTATTCCAGAACTTGGTCATAAGATTGCGTTCTATCATGCGGGTCTAACACCTCAGATACGCAAGAACGTTGAGCGCGCTTTTAGGCGTGGGGACGTTTGCTGCATCATTGCTACCAGCGCATTTGGCGAAGGCGTCAATATCTCTGATATTCGCCAGGTTATTCTGTATCACCTGCCGTTTGGTCGCGTTGCCTTCAATCAGATGAGCGGACGCGCAGGTAGAGATGGTAAGCCTTCTGTAATTCAGATGCTCTTTGATGCGCATGATATGCGCGTTAACGAGCGCATCCTTTCTTCTCATGCACCACAGCGAGAAGCCCTGGTAGCTGTTTACCGCGCGCTTACGGCACTGCAGCCAAAGCTTGGTGCTCAGACAGCCGATTCAGCACTCACTGATGAAGATATTGCGCAGATGGCGCTAGAAATTGACCCGCGATCTAAGGCTGACGAGCAAACCGTTCGTGTTGCACTTGACGTTTTTGCTGAGCTAGGGTTTATTAGCATTGAAGGATTTGATCAAACGCGAACAATCTCCGTCAATAGTCAAGCTTCGCACATGGACTTGCTGGAGTCTGCACGCTACGCTGAGGGGCTTAAAGCGCACGCTGAGTTTGAATCATTTGCTCAGTGGGTACTTTCTGCTTCACCAGAAGAGCTGGCAGATGCTATAACAAAACCCATCGTTCCAGAGATTGGTTCAACGTTTGATGGGGGAAGGGAGTCCTCTGATGAGTGACGAGAGGACCAAAAAAGAAGCTAAGGCGCCAGGCGCAGACAATTACCGCCTGCTCGAGGGGGCCGTACGCACGTATCTGCCTGAGGAGGCTCAGGCAAAGATTGCCGCTGCATATGCCTTTGCTGCTGACTACCACAAAGACCAGCGCCGTCGTTCCGGCGAGCCCTATATCAACCATCCAGTTGAAGTAGCACTTATTCTTGCGCACGATCTTCACATGGATGAAGACACCATCTGCGCTGCCCTTATGCACGATACCGTAGAAGATACGTCTGCCTCGCTCGACGAAATCTCTTCTCGCTTTGGTGAGTCAGTTGCAGAGCTTGTTGACGGCGTCACAAAACTCACGTCTATTGAGGTCAGCTCAATGGACGAGAAACAAGCCCTTAACCTGCGCAAAATGTTCCTTGCCATGTCAAAAGACATTCGCGTTGTTATCATCAAGCTGGCTGACTGCCTCCATAACATGCGTACGTTGGCAGCACTTCCACCAGATCGTCGCTTGTTCAAGGCGCGAGAAACCATGGAGATCTATGCGCCACTAGCTCATCGTCTCGGGATTTCCAGTGTTAAGTGGGAGCTTGAGGATTTGTCTTTCTTCTGGCTTGAACCAGAGGAGTACCAGCGTGTTGCTCGCATGGTCTCTGACTCTCGTGCACAAAGAGAGAATGACCTCAATAACGCTAAAAAGACTCTGACTGATGAGCTTAATGCTGCCGGTCTTACTGACTTCCAGATTACGGGACGTCCTAAGCACCTCTGGTCCATCTATCAAAAGATGGTCCGCAAGGGCAGGGAGTTCTCCAACATCTACGATCTTATCGCCTTGCGCGTCATTACAAACTCTGTAGGAGATTGCTACTCTGCACTTGGCGCTATTCATGCACTGTGGCACCCAATGCCTGGTCGTTTTAAGGACTACATTGCAACGCCAAAGGCCAACCTTTACCAGTCGTTGCATACAACGGTTATTGGACCAGACGGTCGTCCTATTGAGATTCAGATTAGAACCGCCGAGATGCATGAGGCATCTGAGTACGGTATTGCTGCCCACTGGCTTTATAAGGAGCAGGGCAATTCAAAGGGCAAGATGTCCTCTGAAGACAAGCTTATTGACTCAACTATCAACTGGATTCGCCGCAGTCTTGACTGGGCCGTTGAAGACGATATTGACGATCCCCACGAGTTCTTAGATAACTTGCGCGTAGACCTCTTTGAGCATGAGATTTTTGTTTTCACGCCAAAGGGCGAGGTCATGAGCTTGCGTGTCAATTCAACACCTCTGGACTTTGCTTACGCTGTCCACACTGAGGTTGGTAATCACTGTGTTGGCGCGCGTGTTAACGGATCCGTTGTTCCGCTGACACATACGCTTCAGATGGGCGACCGCATTGAGATTTTGACTAACAAGAACGCTCGTCCTTCTCGCGACTGGATGACGCTGGTAAAGACGCCGTCCGCGCGTGCAAAGATTCGCAAGTATTTCTCGCAAGAGAACAAGTCTGACGATGCTGAACGCGGCCGGTCTGAGCTTGCAAAAGAGCTGCGTAAACGTGGTTATGGCATTAGCGCAACACGTACGGTTAAGGCGCTTGATCAGCTCACCGAGCAGTTTGATTATCGCAGCGTAGATGACCTGTTTGCGGGAATTGGTGCAGGTAATCAGTCTGCTAAGCAGGTTGTTAATCGCGTGAGTGAAATCTTAGAGGAGAAAAATCCCGAGGTTGTTACTGAGCAAGAACGCAACGCCGCACGCCTTCAGGAGAAGAACAAGGCAATTGCAAACGATCAGCCTTTGGTTCGCTCCTACGTTATTTCTCGTACCGCCAAGGGTAGTCGTCCCAAGAAGTCTAACTGCGGCGTTGTGGTAAACGGCGATCCAGATTTGCTTGTTCATCTGGCGCATTGCTGCAATCCTGTTGCAGGTGACGATATTGTGGGCTTCATTACACGCGGTCGTGGCGTTTCTGTTCACCGCGCCAATTGCCCTAACGTTAAAGACCTGCTCAACGATCCAAAGCGTATCATCCCTGTTTCTTGGGATGCTAGCGGCGCTACTGAGTTTAGGGTAGAGATTGTCGTTGAGGCAACAGACCGTATGGGCCTTCTTAAGGAC
Source organism: Atopobium sp. (assembly GCA_015258885.1). Classification (GTDB taxonomy): domain Bacteria; phylum Actinomycetota; class Coriobacteriia; order Coriobacteriales; family Atopobiaceae; genus Lancefieldella. The sequence continues at coordinate 2,830 of JABZHK010000053.1, read as the reverse complement.
GTCACGGTTGCGCTGTCTGACGCTGGTGCAAACATTCTTTCTGCTGCAACACAAGTGGGCGAGCAGGGCGTAGTACGTATGCGCTTCTTGGTTTCTATCTCTGATACCAGCTTACTTGATACCTTATTTGCATTTGTAACTCGCGTGCCTTCTGTCTACGACGCTCGTCGTATTATGCCAGGTGAAGGCGCTAATCAGATGAGAAGGAGACTCTATGGCTAATCAAAATGAGGGCTGCTCTTGCGGCGGCCATCACCACGACGAAGAGCACGGACACGGCGGTTGCTGCGGCCATCATGGCGAGCATGGTCACGGTGAGCACGGTCATGGCGGTTGCTGCGGCCATCACGGTCACGGTGGTTGCCATCACGCAAAAGACCAGATTGGCGTCTTCAAAGTAGGTCCTCTTGAGACCAACTGCTACATTTACGTTTCTGGTAATGAGTGCATGATTATTGATGCCGGTGCATCGGGTGCAGAGATTGCTGCACAACTCTTGAACCTTGAGCTTAAGTACATTGTTGCTACTCACGGCCATGCTGATCACGTTGGTGGCGTTAAGGCTCTGAAGCTTGCTGTGCCTGGCGCTCAGTACCTAATCAACGAAGCAGATAATGAGCTTGCAAAGAGGGCTCATAACTCAAACGAGATTTATGATGATGCTCCAGAGTCAGACGGTTTTCTCCACGAGGGAGATGTTCTTTCTGTTGGAACTGCACAGTTCAAGATTATGGAAACTCCTGGTCACACTCCTGGCGGTATTGTTTTGGTGGGAGAGGGAACTGCTACTGGCGCCGTTTTTGTAGGTGATACGCTTTTCCAGGGTTCTGCAGGAAGAACAGACCTTCCAGGCGGCAACTTTGAAACACTTAAGGCTTCTTTGAACCGCATCAAGACAGAGCTTGATCCAACCTCCATTATTTTGTCAGGACATGGAAATCAAACGTCTCTTGAGGCAGAGATAGCAACTAACCCTTTCTTACAGGATTAAATCAGCTATAACTTTGATGATTTAGCAAGACAGATTTGCATAGGTGCGGTATAGTACCTATGCAAACTTTTTAGCCCGAGTGGCGGAATGGCAGACGCGGAGGTCTCAAAAACCTTTGAGGAAACTCGTGTGGGTTCAAGTCCCACCTCGGGCACCAGCTAAAAGTTTAAGCTAGATGTGAATTTCTCGTCATATCTAACTTGGTACTTGTAATGTTTTCTCGTTAGAGGTAACCTTACAAGGTACTTTTGAAGCGGGATTGAACGTGAGTCCCCACCTACACAGCGCAAAAGCAGCTGTCTGGTCAGACAATTTAACCTTCGCACGTTACCTGTGCGTATTGTCTCCCAGTTGCTTGTGCACTGGGTTTTTTATTGGCGGACAAGCAATTGTCCAAGAGGGAAGGTGTACAAGATAGCCAAGAACGATGGTCCTCGCATTAATGAGGAAATCACTGCTCGCACGTGCCGTCTGATTGACGCTGATGGTAGTCAGCTTGGTCTTTTTGGCGTCAATGATGCAATGAAGAGAGCTCGTGAGCACGGTCTTGATCTCGTAGAGATTGCTCCAAATGCCGAGCCTCCTGTATGCAAGATTCTTGATTACAGTAAGTTCAAGTATGAGCAGGCTCGCAAGGCCAAGGCAGCTCGCAAGAACCAGGTCAAGATCGAAGTCAAAGAGATGAAGTTCCGCCCAAAGATTGATGTGGGCGATTACGAGACCAAGAAGGGTCACGTACTGCGCTTCCTCAAGAAGGGAGCACGCGTCAAGATCACCATCATGTTCCGTGGACGCGAGATGGCTCACCCAGAGCAGGGCCGTATTGTACTTGATCGCCTTGCTGAAGATTTGAAGCCTTTTGCCACAATTGAGCAGAAACCGCTCATTGAAGGCCGTAACATGCACATGCTCGTTGCTCCAATCAAGGGAGCGTTTGACGAGAAGCCCGAGGGTGCTGAGGATGGCACCACACAGGAGGAGAAGTAGTATGCCTAAGATGAAGACGCACAAGGGTTCGGCTAAGCGTTTCCGCCGCACCGGTACTGGCAAGATTATGCGTGCTAAGGCTTTTAAGAGCCACATTCTTACCAAGAAGTCCCAGAAGCGTATCCGTGGCTTCCGTAAAGAAGCTGTTCTTTCCGCTGGCGATGCAGCAGTAGTTTCTCAGCGTATGGGCGCTAAGAACTAAGCGCGCCACCCACCAGATCAAATAACAAGGAGTGATTAGATATGGCAAGAGTTAAGCGCGCAGTTGCTGGCCGCAAGAAGCGTCAGACGCTCGTCGAGCGCACAAAGGGTTATTACGGAACTTCCTCTCGTACCTTCCGTGGTATGAAGGAGCAGGCACAGCATTCTGGTCAGTATGCTTACCGTGACCGTCGTAACAAGAAGCGTGATTTCCGCGCACTGTGGATTCAGCGTATCAACGCTGCAGCACGCATCAACGACCTTTCTTACAGCAAGTTCATGCACGGCCTCAAGCTTGCTGGTGTTGAGCTTGACCGCAAGGTTCTCGCAGAGATTGCTTACTCTGACGAGCAGGGCTTCGCAGATCTTGCAGAGATCGCTAAGAAGGCTCTCGCTGAGTAACCTCAGTTAAGCGGGTTCGGTACACGCTGATTAGCTTCGGCTAAGTGACCTCGCACGCCCAAGCGATTTCTTCGCAGCTAGATAGCTACACCCCGTACATCCCGGATGTGCGGGGTTTTCTTTTGGCGAGAAACTGGTTGCGCCCATGGTGCTCCGTTGAGGTCCTGGCGAGCCTGATTTTCTCGCCATGTCTGAGCAATTTGCCGGAAAAGTACACGAAGTCTGAGTAGTTTTGCCGGTTTTTCTCGC
>JABZHK010000052.1:0-7626 GCA_015258885.1 Atopobium sp. | reverse complement strand
GCCTAAAAGCCGACGCTAACACGCTGCAGAATCATAATCCCCCGCACAGAAAATGCACGGGGGATTTGCATTCAATAGGCAAAGTGGACGTATAAGCCGGGTTCTGTCGCGGACAACCATTTATCTACTACCAGCATTGCTGCTGGTCTCTAGCGCGCAACCCGAGCGCAGTGCGGGCCACACCATAGCGCTCCTATTTGCGTTTGCTCCGGATGGGGTTTACCAAGCCACGCTGTTGCCAGCGTGCTGGTAGTCTCTTACACTACCGTTTCAGCTTTTCTCTTTACGCGAATGCGCAGGTGAGAGTCTTCTTTTCTGCGGCACTTTCCGTCGGGTCACCCCGCCTGGCCGTTAGCCAGCATCCTGCCCTGTGGAGCCCGGACTTTCCTCATAGCACCCTTCCAATTAGCTGGACGGGCACTCCGCGGTTGTCTGGTCCACTTTGCATGGGCGATTGTATCACGTTCATAAGGCTAGAAGCTCCGAAGTCAAACAATCTCCAAGTAAATGAGACGTTGCGAGTGCGCGGGTTTCTCGCCACACGTTGAGTGGCGAGAAGGACGTAATTTGGCACGCTGTGTTCATGAAAAGCAACGGTGGCCACTTTGAATGCTGCTATGATAAATAGGCTTAAATACGAAAGGACTAGCATGGGACTCTTTGATCTTTTCAAGAAATCTTCCAAGACAGCTGCACCAGAGGCTCTTGTTGTTTCTGATTACACTGCTAAAACAATTTATGCACCAGCAAGCGGAAAAGTTGTTGCTCTAGAGAGCGTTCCTGATCCTGTTTTTGCAGGTGGCATGCTTGGTCAGGGCCTGGGTATCTGGCCTTCTGAGGGCGTTGTGTACGCGCCAGTCTCGGGCACTATTACCGCAACTACTCCAACTGTTCACGCATTTGGAATCACTGCCGATTCTGGAGAAGAGGTTTTGATTCACGTAGGCGTTGATACCGTTGAGATGAAGGGTGACGGCTTTACCGCCCTTGTCGAGCAAGATCAGCGTGTTGAGGTTGGTCAGCCACTGATGACCTTTGACCTGGATAAGGTTAAGGACGCGGGCCATCCTGAGGTAGTCATTCTTGCTATCACTAACTCTAGTGAGTACAGCAACGTAGAAGTTCTTGCCTCTGCAGACCAGCTGGTTTCTGCTGGCGAGAAGGTCTGTGTGCTCGCATAACTGCGGCACTGCAGTTGCTCCATGTCTGACACATCCTACAAGACACTCAAGCTGGACTTTGTTGCGGAAGGTCTTTTTGAAGACAGAAAAAGCCGCTTCATAGCCCAGCTTTGTCATGTAGAGACAGAGACAGAAGCGCAAGAGTTTCTCGCCACGGTAAGAGCGAAGCACTACAACGCTCGCCATAACGTTCCCGCATGGATCTTGGAGGACGGCACAGAGCGTGCTTCCGACGACGGAGAGCCTTCTAGAACGGCGGGAATGCCGGTGCTGGAGGTATTGCGCGGAGCGGGGCTTAAGAACGTCTGCTGCGTTGTCACGCGCTACTTTGGCGGAACGCTTTTGGGCCCTGGTGGACTTGTTCGTGCGTATACGGCAGCAACTCAAGAGGCTTTGGCTGCTGCTGAGGAAGCATCTGCTGTTCAGGAAATGCTGCAGGTTGTGAGGGTGGAGTTGTCGGCCTCGTATAACCTGTATGAGCAGATTCAGCGCCTGGTCTCAGATACCGGCGGCAAGGTTATAACGGCAGAGTTTGGAGCGGATGTTTTTCTCGCCATAGACTTTAGGTGCGGAGAAGAAGCGGCGTTTACGGATGCGCTGACAGAACTCAGCGCCGGAAAGATTACAGCCGAGGTCTCCGCGGCACGCTTTGATCTGTTCTAGTGGGTTTAATAATTGTAATAACTTATTCAATACTTATAAGAAATTGTCTTCCTAGTTAGATGTCATATTTTTATTGACATTTATTCGGGGGGGGTATTTTCAATGCATGAGATGAAGAACTAATTAATGTACTTTAAGTAGGAGGTATGATGAAAAACAGCTCTAAAAATACTGGTGATAAAAGTAAAGTATTTGTATATCGATATTATTTAATTGCAGCAATATTATTCATTGTTGCAATTAGTTGGACAGTAATTCAAAGTAGCAGCTGTTCAAAAGCTTCTTCTTATCAATCAAAATCTGATAGTACAAGACATACATCAGTCGTTAATAATACACAGTCAAATAAACAACAGGAAACAAATACAGATTCAAAATCAAATAAAGAAGAAACTACCGAACAAAAATCAGATGAAACGAAAGACGTTTTCAATCCTCAAGATGTATCGGATCAGACTATCCAATCAATTCAGACGTATGATGATTATCTAAAAATGTATTACAAAATTATTGAGAATTATTTTTCTGATTATGAGGCAGTGGTAAAAGGCACAGTTTTGTACGATGAGACTGCTTTTCAAAAAATGAAGGAATCAATTGAACAAGCGTATGATAGTCAAGTGAATCAGTACGATGCTATTAGAAATAACAAAATTATCGGAAAAGATGAACTTGTTAAATACTTAATTGAATATAGAGATGGTCTCCAAAAGACAATTGATACATTGAAAAAATCTCTTCAATAAAAAGATATTTAAGTTTCATTTAATAACGAAGAGGACATAACCAAGAGTTATGTCCTCTTTATAATAAAGGTCACACTATATGGACGTACCTTACTTGCGGTTACGGCCACCAAGGGAGTAGCCAAGGTTCTCCCAGAAATCAATCTGGACATCTTCGCCCTCGTCCCAAACCTTGAGCAGGTCCTCTGGAACGTACTGACGACGAACATCAGCCTCGCCGCCATAGAGGCGGAACCAGTCTGCGCTCATGATGAGGTAGCCGTCCTTACCAGAGTCCTTACCCCAGCTGTTCTCAATGCGCCACTGCTTAGCCTTGCCGTCCTTATCAAGCTCAACGCCCTGGAAGGTCATTGCGTGGGTAAGGGAAGTCTCATAGTTCTCAATCATTGCCTCGCGATCCATGTCAAAATCAACGCCAAAGAGGCCGTTGTAATCCATGGTGTCGGTTGAGAGGACGTAGTTGAAGTCCTCATTGTGGCGAGGGAACTCCTGCATAACGTCGCAGGCCATGCAGACAGGGTTGCCATCCTTCAAAGAAGCAATGGTAGCTGCCTCAAGAACCTCTGGCTCAACGTTTAAGAAGCGAGTCTTAATGCCGCCTAAAACGGTATCGATAAAGGTTGGGTGATACACCTTGCCGTAAGGATACTTCTTGCTTGGGACAGAAATGAGCTGGACAAAGCCACGAGGATCAACGCCACAATAGCGCTCAGCAAACTCAAGAGGAGTAATGCCAAAGTCGCGAAGAATCTGGGTGCCCTCCTCGTCCTTCTCGCCGTCCTTCTTGTCCTTGTTGTCAGAAGCCTTACTTGGCTCAACAGGGGAGAGCTTTGCCTTATCTACCTGTGCGTTTTTGCCAACCTTGCACTCAAAATCAAAGGTCAGAGGTGGCTCGCCAAGGCAGACGGAAAGGATCTGGTGGAAGCCCTTGAGTTGCTCCTGCTTAAGTGCGCGAAGCTCGTCTTGAGACTTGCCAGCTGCGTATGCTGCGCGAAGCTCGCCAGCACTCTTTCTGAACAGGCGGTCAATGCGCTCATCCATCTGTGTAGAGTTCTTGGAGCAAGCAGTCTCTGGCATGGCATCCTTAGGAACCAGGCCGTACTTCTCAACCAAGCTCATGGCAAATGAGTAGTAGCCGCCGTCGCCAATGCCCTCGGTTAGAAGTGTGTGGACAACACGAGAATCGGTTGGCTGGTCAGCGGTCTGAATGATGTACTCAAGTGCGGAGTTAGCCTTCTCAAGCTTGTCGTAGAACATGCCATATGCCTGGCTGAACTCAAAGGTATCAACGTCAAGCTTCTTGATTGCCTCCTGGCGAAGCACGTTGAAAGAAGAGAACATCCAGCAGCGACCACTCTGACGCTGGTTGGTGACGTCGCCCGTCTTTGCAACAGCAACACCATAGGTATCAGCATAGGTACGCATGGTGGTGATGTCGCGAGCAGCTGCGGAAACACCCATAGAGGTTACGGAGTTGCGAGCAACACGGTTAGCGCGGTCTGCGCTGAAAGCAGCGGTTTCCTCGTTTGTCCACTGTGGATTTACGATCTGATCAGCCATTGCGGCTCCTTTTGTTTGTAGCGTTTAGAAAAACCTGGCGAGAAGACCGATCTTCTCGCCAGATGGTTTGTACCTTAGCGAAGCGTTGCAAGAGAGCCCATTGGGTCCCATGGCTCGAGGACGGTTGCTTCCTCGGTCTCAAAGGTCTTGAGCTGCTCAGGAGTGAGGTACTTCTTGTCAACAACAATCTGGTAGACATACTCGTCAAACCAAGGGTCAGAGATGGTGTCAAAGCCATCGCGACCGTGGTCTTTACCCCAGCTGTTCTCAACCTTCCAAAGAGTAGTGTTGTCCTCTGCGTCAAAGTTAACACCCTCAAGAACCATTGCGTGAGTCATCAGAGACTCACCGTAGTCAAGGCGTTCTGCTCGGTCGAGTGCACCCTCGACAGGGAAGCCAAAGAGGCCGTCAACGTCAAGCGCACGGGTGTCCATGATGCCCTCTTCGCGAAGGTAGGACTGAGCAACGTCGCAACCAAACCAGACGGGCAGGTTGTCCTTAAGCTGAGCCACAGCGAGGCGCTTGAGCTCTGGAATCTCAAGGTTGAGGTAACGAACGCCGCCACCCTCAACAACGTTGCCCAAGCGGGAAACGGTGTAGGTGTGGTTGAAAGGCTTATCAGCGGTTGGAGCAGAGATGATTGAGATGTAATCATCAAGATTCATGTCAACAGTCTCAGCGAAGAACTCCTGAGGAGTAAAGGTACCGGAAAGAGCGAGGTTATCGTCCTTATCGCGCAAGCGTGCCTCAAAAGATACAGGAGGCTGACCCAGGCAAGTTACTAGCAGGGTATAGACGTCCTCCATCATCTCTTTCTTCATTTCACGCAAAGACTCAAGGGACTCACCAGCTGTTGCGGTCTCACGAAGACGCTTTGCAGCACTACGAAGATAGCGGGTAAGGTAAGCATCCATCTCATGGGTGTTGCAAGAGTTAGCAGTCTCTGGCATAGCGCTCTTTGGAACTACGCCGTACTTCTTTACAAGGCTCTTAAACATATCCCACTGGCCACCGTCGCCAATTGGGTCGGTAAGCAGGAAGGATACAAGACGACCATTCAGAGGCTCATCAAGGGTGTCCAGAATGTTCTCAAGGAACCAGTTGGACTTCTCCATCTTGTCCCAGAACAGCGGATATGCCTGAGAAAGCTCAAAGGTAGAGAGGTTGTATTTCTTGATGATGCGGTATCTAAACGTATTGAGTGATGCAAACATCCAGCAACGACCAGAGCGCTTCTGATTAGTGCGGTCACCCTGCTTTACCTCAACATCGAAGGTAAGAGGATTAAGGGCAACACCTTCTGGTACACGAGCTGCTTTTCTAACACCAGCACTGGTAGCAGCATTCTTAGCTACTGTGTGAGCGCGGTCGGACTCAAAGTTCTTCTGAGCCGCTGCAATGTCGTCAAAGGAAATGCTTTTCATCTGATCCATGTGATCTCCTTAACTGGAATAGGTAATACAAAAACTATATTCCCAATTAAGGTGTCCCTAGTCTAAGAGTTACCAGTTTGAAACTTTTATTTTTGAGAAGTTTTTGGTCAAACGGTTTTTGCAAATTCAGCGAGATTTTGTGACGTCATTAAATTGGCGAGAAAATATTTTCATCCAATTTACCAGCGGCAATAGAAGTATTAGCACATAGAACATATGTTTGTATTAGTAGTTATTGTCTGGCGAATCGGCTACACTATACAAAGAAATTAAGAGCCCTTGGTAAAAGAACAAATTTTGAAGCACAAAGAGAAGAGCGTAGAAAAAGATGGCATTTGTTCACCTCCACAACCACTCAGATTTTTCCATTCTTGATGGAGCTAGCCGTGTCCCAGACATGGTTAGTAAAGCTGTAGAGTTTGGCATGCCAGCACTTGCTCTTACTGATCATGGGTATCTCTTTGGTATTCCAGATTTTGACCTTGCATGCCGTAAGTACAATGAGGCGCTTAAAGACTTTGGCCAGTGGTGCCATGATGTGGAATGTTTTGAAAAGGGCTGGGATCTAGAAGAGCCTCCTGCAGATGATCCCAATGCTGGTGAGCATGATAAGGTTCATGCTCAGTGGGCCTCTGACGTCCAAATTTGGAATCAAACACATGATATTGAGGCCGTAAAGGCCAATAAACCTTCTCCACTTATTAAGCCAATTTTTGGCTGTGAAGCTTATTTCATTCTTGATGATTGTATTGAGAAGGGCACTAAGCAGGTACGGTATCACCTTATCCTGCTTGCTAAAAATGAGACCGGCTATGTCAATCTGATGAAGATGATGTCAGAGGCGGGCTCAAAAGATATGTTCTATTACAAGCCACGCACTACTCTTGAGATGCTCAAGCGTTATCACGAGGGAATTATCTGCACTTCAGCTTGTGTTTCTGGCATCATTCCCCGTATGTTGTTTCAAGGTCGCCCAGAAGAAGCAGAACGTTGGGCAAAAATCTATCAAGATATCTTTGGGGATGATTTCTACCTAGAGATTCAAGATCACGGTTTGTCTGATCCAAGTTGGGGCGGATATACCGATAGAACCCTTGCTGAGCGCATTGTAAAGATGGGTCATGACCTTGGTATTAAGGTAGTTGCTACCAACGACAACCACTATCTCACTAAAGAAGACGCAAGCGTTCAAGATATTGCTTCCTGCATTGGTTCGGGCGCTCGCGTTGATGATGAGAACCGCAAGCGCATGACAGGCAGCGAGTTCTACCTTAAGAGTGAGCAAGAAATGCGCCAGATCTTCTCGTGGTGTCCAGAAGCTATCGAGAACACCATTGAGGTTGCAAATAAGTGCAACTATGAGCTGGACTGGACCCATATGTATCTGCCAAAGTTCCCAGACTTGGCAGAGGGGGAGACCTCAGAGGAGCGCTTTAGAAAAGAGTGTGAACTTGGCCTTGCGAGACGTTATGGATATGATTGGCAAAACGTTGTCATCAACGAGATTAACGTTAAAGACCGTTTTGAGTATGAATATGACATCATCTGCAAAAAGGGCTTTGCAGATTATTTCCTGATTGTTCAGGAGTATGTTCGCTGGGCAAAAGAGAATGGTATTGGTGTAGGCCCTGGTCGTGGTTCTGCAGCAGGCGCTATTGTTGCATACGCTATGGATATTACCTCGTTTGACCCTCTTGAGAATGGTCTCATGTTTGAGAGGTTCTTGTCTCCACAGCGTTCAGAGATGCCAGATATTGATATGGACTTCGACGATGAGCGTCGTCTTGAGGTTGTTGAGCATGTCCGTCAGATTTATGGATCTGAGCGAGTTTCTCACGTTATTACGTACTCAACCATCAAGGCTAAACAGGCAATTAACGATGCTTGTCGTGTTCTAGGATATCCCGTTTATATGGGACAGCGTCTTTCTAAGATGATCCCTGGTGATCCAAACGCGCATCTAAAATTTGTTCTTCATAAAGCTCAAGAAGGCCAAAAGGGTGCCGATCAGTATTCTGCTGACTTTGAAGATGCATACGAGAA
>JABZHK010000051.1:0-7668 GCA_015258885.1 Atopobium sp. | reverse complement strand
AGCCAACATCAACCGAGGTAACCGAAGCAGCTCCATGTTGAAGCAGGCAATCGGTAAAACCACCAGTTGAACAGCCAATATCTAAACATTTTTTCTGTTGAACCGTAAAATCAAAAACTTCAAAGGCGCGCTCAAGCTTAAGTCCGCCTCGGCTCACATACGGAATAGCGCCTTTTACGTGCAGAAATAATCCCTCAGGAACAAGCTCTCCCGCTGAAGTTAATCTTCTGTCGCGCGTAGAAACATCACCCGCAAGAATTGCACGTAATGCAGCTTGAGTGTCCTTGAAAAATCCTTGCCTAACCAGCTCTTTATCGAGCCTTTGGCGAGAAATGCGTTGAGCCACTAGTGCTCATCGCTTTCCGAAACCGCGTCATCAGACGACGTTTCATCTGCAGCTGAAGCCTCAACCTGCTCAGAAGAAGCCTGCTCATCAGTGGCAGCCGCTGTGCCGCTTGCGTCAGCCGCATCCCCTGCTGCCTGAGCCTGAACCAGACGCTCTTCCTCTTCTGGGGTAAACTCTGTGGTGTCAACCATATTGACAGCCTTTGAACCCAAGGCAATTGCCTCGTCAAAGAGGTCAAGGGAATGCTCTAGCGAGACGTTCTTATCGCGAACTTGATCAACAATCGAATCAAGCCTTGCGGTTATCTGGTCAAAGCTCTGATATTCAGAGGTGTCGATTTTTGCCATGGCTACTCTGCATCTTCCACAGAGCTTACTGGCTCTTCTTCAGAATTGTCCTGTTCAGCAGGCTGCTTGTGGCACAGAGAATAAATGTCTTCTCCAGCCTCAATATCATCAACAATACGGCCGAGAACACCGTTAATAAAGCGAGGAGAATCGTCACCACAGTAGGCGCGAGCAAGGTCAACTACCTCGTTAATAGCAATAGCAACGTCAACCTCTGGAACCTCCAGAATCTCGTAGAGAGAAATTCTTAGAAGATTGCGGTCAACAGAAGGCATGCGATCTATTGCCCAGTCTTTTGAGTAAGCAGCAATGATGTCATCAAGATCATCTCTGATGCCATCTGCTCCTACTGCCAGTGACTGCGCATACTCATCAAGAGGTCCCTCGGAGAGTGTGTAGTCTCCGTCGAGGACCTCAAGAACGCTGCGATTAGTGGCTTCAGCCTGGAACAAAAGCTGTAGTGCTTGGCTACGGGCGCGGGTACGTCCAAAAAACTTAACGCTCAAGCCTACTCCTTAGGAAAAACAAGGCTGTCAATGTAAACATCAACGGAAGCAATGCTGACGCCAATCTGCTCATTTACAGCAGTTGCAACAGCAAGCCTTACCTCAGATGCAAGCTTTGTAAAAGGATAGCCATAGAAAACGGTAAGGTGAACTCCAAGATGGAGCTGACCATTCTCTACGCCTGCCTCTACAGCTTTCTCTGGAGCAAGGCTTCTGCTGGTAAAGACGTTAATAAGGTTGGATGCCAGGGTATCGTTTCCGCCAACGGAGGCAACACCTTCAACACTTCCAGCTGCGCCGGAGACAACCGTTGAAATTACATCTTTTGAGATGCCGATGCCTGCTATACGAAGCTCTGTTTCAGCCATGTCTACCCCCTAAAAAAGACAAACTGTCTTTGAAATAATTACTCAATACTGTTGGGTGCCAATGAACCCAAAGAGAATGCATTAAACGCGAGAAACAAACTTGCCGTCGCGAGTGTCAACCTTAATGCGCTCACCCTGGTTCAGATACATTGGAACCTGAAGAGTTGCACCAGTCTCAATAGTTGCTGGCTTAGTACCACCCTGAACAGTGTCACCCTTAAAGCCTGGGTCGGTCTCAGTGATCTCTGCCTCAATGAACATTGGAGGCTCAACGCCAAGAAGCTCAGTGTCTGCATAGAGAAGCTGTGCGTTATCGTTCTCCTTGAACCAGACGCTCTTCTCGCCAATAAAATCAGCAGGAACAGCTACCTGATCGTAAGTCTCATTGTCCATGAAGTAGAAGGACTCACCGTCGTTGTAGAGATACTGCATCTCTTTGGTGAGCAGAAGAACGTTCTCAAACTTGGTACCAGCGTTGCAGGTCTGATCAATAACGCGGCCAGAGCGAAGGTCACGAATCTTATAGCGGACAAAAGCGCCGCCCTTACCTGGCTTTACATGCTGGAACTCAACGATGGTGTAGTACTTATCGTTAATCTTAAGGCCAAGGCCGTTCTTAAAATCTGCGGTGCTGATAGTTGCCACGTCTAACTCTTTTCACTCGATAAAGTCGCGAGAAGAACGTGAATTTTCAAACTACCCGCGACACGTATATGCATGTTGGATTTTATCAGTTTCACGCCTTCCGTGCTGGCGGCTCTTGTGAAAATGCAAAATTTGCTTACTTCTTTTTAATAAAACTCTCTTTAATAAGGCGAGGAAGCTGTGGAATTGCCATGAGTCCATGCTTAAAGACAAACCAGAAGTTTGGAGAACGCACGAGTTTCTCCTCCCCTATATAGGCGCGAATTGCCCTTAGTGTTGCTTTATTGTCTCGCGTAGAAAATGAGTAGTTACCATTGCTTTTAGTAAAGATAGCAAAGCGAGAAATGCTTTTGGTACGCCCCATAACTGAGGCGGCCACATGATCTATCTGATCCCAAGGAATTTGAATGTAATCTTCAGGATTTTTCTGGTTGTAGAACTCAAAGGCCTTATTACCAATAAGGATATCGCCATACGTAGCTAGCCCGTGGAATGACGTTGCCTTTGCGGTGAAGTCAACCGTACTGTTTTGAGACTGAGCCATACAATCCTTTCAAAAAATGGGTCGCACCCATTATAGAGCGCGACCCATATTCGTGCGACTTTAAGTACTAGAACGTACGCTTACTCATTACATAAAGCCAAGGAGTCGACCAATAATACCAACGGCAAAGAGAGCCAGGATGATAGCAATTGGAGAGACCTTCTTCTTAAGCAGTGAGCAGCAAAGCAGTGTCAGACCAACAGCTGCCAGTCCAGGAACAAGCGAGTCAAGGTTGGACTGCAGCGTGGTTACCTTCACTGGATCAAGACCGTTTGGTCCAAGTGCAGCGTAAAGCTTTAATGCCTGGTGCATTCCCTCTACTCCTGAAGGAATACTTGTCCAATCAATGTAGGCACCTGCCTGCTGAGGAATGGTAGAAACAACTGGGGTAAATGAAATTGAAACCCAACGCTGTACCAGGGCACCAATGATAAACATACCAAGAATAGAAGCACCCTCAGTAATCTTGCCCAGCATGCCGCCAGAAAGATCGGAAGAAATTGAAGCGCCTGCCTTGTAGCCAAACTCCTGGGTGTACCACAGGAAGGAAAGGCGGATGACGTTCCACAGAACAAAGAAGAGAATAGGGCCAAGTGCAGAACCACCAGCGGCAATAGATGCGCCGAGTGCTCCAAGAATTGGACGGACGGTAAACCAGAAGACTGGGTCACCAACACCGGCCAGAGGGCCCATCATGCCTACCTTAACGCCCTGAATTGCAACGTCGTCAATAGGCTCACCGTTAGCACGTCCCTCTTCCAGTGCAAGGGTAACGCCCATGACTGGTGCAGAAACATAAGGGTGAGTGTTGTAGAACTCAAGGTGACGCTTAAGAGCTGCTACCTGATCTTCTTTGTTTGGATAAAGCTTTTTGATGGCTGGAATCATTGAGAATGCCCAACCACCGTTCTGCATACGCTCGTAGTTCCAAGAACCCTGAAGGAACTGATGACGAAGAGCAACAGACATGCGGTCTTTCTTAGAAAGCTGAATTTTATTCTCCATTAGTTTCACGCTCCTTCAGAATTAGTAGTTGTCAATAATATCGCCGAGTGGATCGCCTGATCCACCACCTGCGCCGCCACCCTGCTTAGCAAGGTCTTTAAGACCAATGTAGAGAATAGCAAGGCAGACACCGATAACACCAAGAGCAATAAGGGTGAGCTGGTTAATAGCAGCAAAGACAAAGCCAAGTGCAAAGAATGGCCAAACCTCACGGGTAGCCATCATGTTGATGACCATTGCATAACCAACAGCAGCAACCATGCCGCCGCCAACTGCCATACCGCCAGTGAGCCACTTTGGCATTGCGTTGAGAGCATCAGTGACAATAGCTGGGTCAATGAAGCAAAGAGCAGCTGCAGGAACAGCAATACGTGCGCCCTGCATGAGTATAGCTACAATGTGCCAACGCTCGATTGCAGCAAAATCGCCCTTCTCGGCAGCTGCATCCATTGCGTGGACAATACCAGTTGCAATAGTACGAGCAATCATGGTGAGGAACAGGCCTGCTACGGACAGAGGAATTGCAAGTGCAATAGAGGTGTTAATAGCAGCGGTGGTGTCAGTGTCTCCACCGTTAAGTGCCAAAACCATGATAATTGCAGATGCGACAGATGCCAAAGCTGCGTCTGGAGCAACTGCAGCTCCGATGTTTGCCCAACCAAGAGCAATCATCTGAAGCGAACCGCCAAGGATAATTCCCTCGGCAGGATGACCAGTCACAAGGCCAATTAGTGAGCAAGCAACCAGGGGCTGGTGGAACTCCCACTGGTCAAGAATACCTTCCATGCCAGCGAGAAGAGCAACAATTACGACAAGCAGTATTGTGATAGGTGTCATTTCTACCTCCTTCTAGTTACTTACGGGCGCCAAGCTCGGACTTAGCTTTTTTAAGCATTGCCTCAAAGTTCTCTGCGCTGTCTGCAGGAACCTTACGAACATCAAACGTTGTACCGCACTCACGGATGGCCTCAAGGGTCTTTACGTCGTCCTCATCCATAGCAACTGCGTTGGTAACAACAACTTTGCCAACAGAGTGAGCCATAGAGCCAAGGTTAGCTTCCTTGATTTCTACGCCACCCTCAATTGCGCGAAGCATATCTTGAGGAGTCTCAAACAGAAGCATTGCTTTGGTATTGCCAAAACGAGTGTCGTGAGCAATCTCAATAATCTTCTTGATAGGAACAACGTGGACATGTACTCCTGGAGGAGCTGCCTGAATAATCATGGTCTTGCGGAGCTCATCTTGAGCAACACCATCAGAGCAGACAATAATGCGATCTGGCTTGGTCATCTTTGTCCACGTAGTTGCAACCTGACCATGCAAAAGGCGGGTATCAATACGTGCAAGAACAATCTTAAGCTTGCCATCGCCAATAACGGTACCTGCAGGAATTGCTCCCTGAGGTGCTGCTGGAGCGGCTGGAACATCAGTAGGTGTTGCCTCTTGTGGCTCAAGCTCTTCTGGCTTAATCTTCACGCCCATACGAGCTTCAGAGTAAATCTCTTTTGCTACCTCAGCTGCAGTATCTACGCCAAGACGAGAGCCATAAGCTGCAATAAGCATTGGGAGGTTAAGGCCAGTAACAGCAACCCAATCCTCTTTACCCTCTTCCTCAAGAACGCGAGAAATCTGGTTAAAGGGGGTGCCACCCCATAGGTCAACCAAGAACAAGACATGCTCTTGATCTTCAAGCGTGGCAATTGCGTCGAGAATCTTCTGATGCAGGTCATCTGGGCCCATATCAGGAGTAAGCGTTACAGCTACAACGCCTTCCTGTGGTCCAAAAATCATGCCGCCAGAATCTTTGATGCCCTCGGCAAATTTGCCATGGCTGGCTAGAACGATACTAACCACTTCTACCTCCTTCTTTTCTACCTAATAAAACAAATGAAACTGTAAACATAACAATGAAAATAACATTTACTTTTCTGATTTTATTACATATATCTGAAGCGTGTCTTCACTAACCTAACTCTTTTTAGATTTTTTAGGTTGTATAAGCCAATTTTAGGGCGAGAAGATCTTCTCGCCCTAAAGGTAAACATAAAAATGCGGCCAGAAACATAGAGCTTCTGACCGCGAAAATTCTGTATATCGCGTCTAGTTAGCAGCCAACAGACACAAGGTCGTGTGTGGACTGAGTAAAGACATCGTAGCCGTCCTCAGTAACAACGCCAAAGTCCTCAAGGCGGATACCAAACTTACCAGGCAGGTAAATGCCAGGCTCATCGGTAACAACAGAACCTGCTGCAATTACCTTGTTCCAACGAGGATTGAAGAATGGACGCTCGTGAATCTCAACACCAACGCCATGGCCAAGGCCGTGACCAAAGTACTCACCGTAGCCAGCCTCAGAGATAACCTTAACTGCAAGGTTATGAATATCAGAACCAGTTACACCTGCATGAATAGCTGCTGCGCAAGTTTCGTTTGCCTTGCGAACAACGTCAAAGACATGCTGCTGCTCCTCGGAAGGTGCGCCAACAACAACAGTACGGGTCATATCTGAGTGGTAATCCAGATAACCTGCGCCATAGTCCATAACAATCATGTCACCTGTCTGAACTACGCGCTCACCTGGCTGTGCGTGAGGATTAGCACCATTAGGACCAGAAGCAATGATGGAATCAAAGGACAGGGCATCTGCGCCGTTGGAGAGCATGTAGTTCTCAAGCTCTGCGCGGATCTGCTGCTCAGTGAGGCCTGGCTTAATGTACTCGCAGATGTGGAGGAACGCCTTGTCAGTAATTGACTGAGCATGCTTCATAAGCTCAATCTCTGCTGGGTCTTTAACAATACGCAGCTCAGCAATATCACCATGCATGCGTGGAAGCAAAGCAGCAACAGAACGATCACGCAATGCCTGCTCAAGGCCATCAAAGAACGCAAGATCAACGGTGTCCTCAATAGCAACTACGCGAGCACGAGCGTCAGCAATATGTGCAGCAACCCACTCGGTAGGAGTAGTGACTTCCTGGTCAAACTTCCATGGAGAATCAGCACCAAGGCGCTCCAGGAATGTGTTGTAGTAACGAGAGTCAGTGTGCATGAAGAGCTCATCCTGCGTAATAAATGCAGTATGTGCCTGCTCAAAGTCAAAGACACGCTCAGCGTCAGTCAACCAACGAAGATCTGGGTTGTGACGTAGAACAACAGCGTCATAACCCCTCTGAGCCATTACCTCGCGAAAGCGCGCAACGCGCTTTGCTGCTGCCTGTAAATCTGCCATTTCAAATCCCTTCTCGAGATGTTTACAACAAAGAGTTGCACCTTGTGGAGTCGCTTCAGCAAACAGGCTCCTTACTGCAAGATGCAGCGCTTTAATGCGAAGCGTGTGCCTCACACCAAGCGCGGGCATGTTCGGCGAGAAGTTCCTCGTCGACTGAAGCTAATCTTACCCTTCCAATAGACATTGGAATCGGCAACATAAAACGATTAGTAGAACGGAAACATTCCTGTTTGAGCGCTTCGATAAGCTGCTCAGGAGTGATGTCGCAGGTAACAAAACCAACGTTCAAGCGCTCAAGGATCTCATCTTGAGCAAGCATATCGTCAAAAGAAAGCGACTCTTTAGCCACTGCAATTCTTGCCGAAAAACGCAGTGCATCTGCATAAAGTGCAGAAAGAGGCTGGTCAGCTGGGATGAGCGGACGAAGCGCCTCCACAAAAACCCAGCCATAAGGCACAGACTGCTGAATGGCGATAGCTGAAGAATCAGAGAGGCGGCCACGAGTCTTAGTAGACTCTGCCAGCTGCTCTGCAACGATATCGGCAACTCCAGAGGAGAGGTTGTCTGCCCTATCCCAAATACGGCCAAACTCTGCCTCGTTATCAGACATGGCTGTTGCAACCATGCACACCTGGGCAACCTTAGCGTTGTCATCGCAAAGATCCATAACTTCAAGG
>JABZHK010000050.1:0-7797 GCA_015258885.1 Atopobium sp. | reverse complement strand
ACGCAATGGATGCGCTACGTAGCAGCCGCGACTGTGACACACGCGAGAATTAGTCCTCGTAGAAGCCTGGCTCGCGACCGTAGTAAGCATCCAGGTAGAGCTCGCGAATCTCAGAGACAAGTGGGTAGCGTGGGTTTGCGCCAGTGCACTGGTCATCGAATGCCTGCTCAGACATCTCGTCAAGGGTATCGAGGAAGTACTTCTCATCTACGCCGTAGTCCTTGATGGTCTCCTTGACGCCGATGTATGCCTTGAGCTCCTCAATCTTCTTGACGAAGTTCTCAAAGACCTCACGGTCATCCTTGCCGGTAACGCCGCAGAAACGGCCTGCCTCAGCGTAACGTGCGAGGGTGTGTGGATGATCGTATTGTGGGAAGGTTCCCATCTTTGTTGGACGCTCAGCTGCGTTGTAGCGCATAACGCGAGTAAGGATAACTGCGTTTGCCCAACCGTGTGGAATGTGGTGGAAAGCGCCCAGTTTGTGAGCCATAGAGTGGTTGATACCGAGGAATGCATTAGCAAATGCAAGACCACCCAGGCAGGAAGCATTTGCCATGTGATCGCGTGCCTCAACATCGTTTGGATTGTCATAAGCACGTGGCAAGTACTCAAAGACCAGCTTCATGCCGCGAAGAGCCATGCCATCTGTGTAGTCAGATGCCATCATAGAGACAAATGCCTCGAGGCAGTGAGTAAGAACGTCGATACCAGAAGCAGAGGTCAGGCCCTTAGGTTGGCTCATCATGTTGTCGGTATCAACAATTGCCATGTTAGGCAGCAACTCGTAGTCTGCAAGTGGGTACTTAACGCCGTTGTCAGCATCAGTGATGATGGCAAATGGAGTTACCTCGGAACCAGTACCAGAAGAGGTTGGGATAGCAACGAAGAATGCCTTATTGCCCATCTTAGGATAGTTGTAGACACGCTTGCGGATATCCAAGAAGTCCGCTGCCATGTCCTCAAACTTCTCTTCTGGGTTCTCGTACATGGACCACATAATCTTACCTGCGTCCATAGCAGAACCGCCGCCGATTGCGATGATGCAGTCTGGCTCGAAGGAGCGAATGCGAGCTACACCCTCAAGAGCGCACTGAAGTGTTGGGTCTGGAGCAACATCCCAGAATGAAGAGTGGACGATGCCCAGGGAATCCAGAGTCTCCTCGATGGTCTTGGTGAAGCCACTCTTGTATAGGAACTGGTCTGTGACAATGAAGACGCGCTTCTTGTTGTAGACCTCTTTGAGCTCACGGAGAGCAAGAGGCATGCAGCCCCTCTTGAAGTAGACCTTCTCAGGTACACGAAGCCAAAGCATATTCTCTTGCCTCTCTGCAACAGACTTGTAGTTAAGCAGGTGCTGTGGGCCAACGTTACCGGAAACGGAGTTGCCGCCCCAGGTGCCGCAGCCAAGGGTTAGGGATGGAGCCATCTTGAAGTTGTAGAGGTCTCCAATACCACCCTGAGAGGAAGGAGTATTGATCAGGATACGGCAGGTCTTCATTGCCTCCTGATGCTTAGCAATCTTCTCTTTCTCGTTGATGTTGACGTAAAGAGAGCTGGTGTGACCGTAGCCGCCATCAGCAACAAGACGCTCTGCCTTAGCAATAGCCTCGTCAAAAGTCTTTGCTCGATACATACCAAGAACTGGAGAAAGTTTCTCGTGAGCCATCTCTTCTGAAGGCTCAACGGAGGTTACCTCACCAATAAGGACCTTGGTCTTCTCTGGAACATCAACACCAGCGGTCTTTGCAATGAAGTGAGCAGACTTACCAACAATACCTGCGTTAACAGCACCGTTAACGATGACGGTCTTACGGACAGCGTCAAGCTCTTTGCCCTGGAGGAAGTAGCAGCCGCGATCAGCGAACTCCTTCTTGACCTGGTCATAAACGCTGTCAAGAACGGTAACAGACTGCTCGGAAGCGCAGATCATACCGTTATCGAAGGTCTTGGAGTGAATGATGGAGCTAACTGCAAGCTTAATGTCAGCGGTATCGTCGATGATAGCAGGGGTGTTACCAGGACCAACGCCCAGAGCTGGCTTACCGGAAGAGTAAGCTGCGTTAACCATACCTGGACCACCGGTTGCCAGGATGATGTCAGCATTGCTCATGACTGCTGCAGTCATATCAATGGTAGGTGCTGGTACCCAGTCGATAATACCCTTGGGGCAGCCGGCCTTCTCGGCAGCATCACGAACAATACGAGCGGCAGCAATGGTGCACTCTTTAGCGCGTGGGTGTGGGGAAATGATAATGGCGTTTCTTGTCTTCAGAGCAAGAAGTGTCTTAAAGATTGCGGTAGAAGTAGGGTTAGTAGTTGGGATAACTGCAGCTACGATACCCATTGGCTCGGCTACAACTCGATAACCTGCAGCTGGATCATCCTCTACAACGCCACAGGTCTTCATGTCCTTGTACTTGTTGTAAATGTACTCTGCTGCGTAATGGTTCTTGATAACCTTGTCTTCCATTACACCCATGCCAGTTTCTTCAACTGCCATGCGAGCAAGAGGGATACGATTTTTCTCGGCCGCAAGAGCAGCTTCATAGAAAATCTTATCGACCTGCTCCTGAGTGAATGTTGCAAACTCTGCCTGTGCCTCACGCATCTCTTCGAGGCGCTTGAGCAAAGTATCAACATCCTCAATTTGAGTAGCCTTCTTTGCCATAAAATCCCCTTCTGTTTAGGAACATTAATTCAAATTATACCAAGGTCTGCTAAACAAATGCTTACCGTTAACCAAGTCTCTCAAAATTTATAATCTGCGTTCTGGCGTCTTCATCAGTTGCTGTAAATCTATGCCATTCACCTGGCGATTCTCTCCACATGTAATCCATGTACGGGCCAAATCCACCCACCAGCTGCGATGTCGCACGCGCAAAGCTCGGGTCCGTCTTGAGACCCGGATAGCGCACCGCCTCGACGCGCGGATGGCACACCAGGTACGCGGCAACCACCTGCGCCGCGTCGCTTGCCGCGTGGCGAGAAACCCGTGCACTCGCCTGCTCTTCCGCTCCCGTGGCAGAAACCGTCACGTCATCTGTAGAGCTCGCCTTGGCTTCAACCGCCTCTGCTACCCACGGTATGCAGCACTTCCGCATGCACACGACAACATATCCCGGCACCCGAGCGTCCTCAGCCACTGCAAGCTCTGCTCCCAGACGGCACGCCGGGCTGAACTCGGCTCCAATCGTACGCACGTCTGCCACAAGCAACTCCCCTGCCGTAGCTCTGCCTTTGATGTCACATACTTCAACAGGCACGCCAGTAAGCGGCTCCACGACGGTTGCGCCGCCTGCAACCAGTGTGGCGAGAAGTTCGTCTACATAGGAAACAGGGACAAGCCGCGCACGGCCTGCCCCTGTCATTTTTACGTATTCAGCTACAACGTCGGTTGCGGTTTGCGTGACAACGTCGGTTGCGGTTTGCGTGACGTCAACAGCTCCGCCGCTGTTCTCGCCAGCCGCAGCATTTTGAGCTACGCCAACCGTAACCTGCACTTTGTTTGAAGCCTCTTTAACCAACGCGCTCAGCATTCTCTTTGACAACCTGAGCAATGAACTCATCAAGCTCTGCGACATGAGTCTCGTTGGAGCGATCACGGACAGAAATGTTTCCTGCCTCAACCTCCTGCTCACCAAGGATGAGCATGTAAGGAACACGGTCAAGTGAGCGAGCCTCACGAATCTTATAGCCAATCTTCTCGTCACGGTCGTCGCCCTTAACGCGAATACCAGCGGCAGCAAGCTTATCGGCAACCTCATGAGCATAAGGGCGAGACTTCTCGGAGACAGGAAGAACCTTGACCTGGCATGGGCTCAGCCAGACAGGGAACTTGCCTTCGTAGTTCTCGGTCAGAATACCAATAAAGCGCTCGAAGGAACCAAAGCCAGCGCGGTGAATCATGATTGGCTGCTTCTTGGTACCGTCGGAGTCAATGTACTCGAGCTGGAAGTTGTGAGGCAGCTGGAAGTCAAGCTGGATGGTGCCGCACTGCCAAGAGCGACCAAGGCAATCGGTCAGATGGAAGTCAATCTTAGGACCGTAGAACGCACCGTCGCCCTCGTTGACCACGTACTCAATGCCCATAGACTCAAGTGCGTCACGAAGGCCCTGCTCAGCGCGCTCCCAATCCTCATCAGAACCCATAGAATCCTCTGGGCGCGTAGAAAGCTCAACGCGGTATGGGAAGCCAAACTGTGCATAGTAAGCGGTAATGAGGTGAGATGCATCCGTGACCTGCTCAGTAATTTGATCAGGGCGGATAAAGAGGTGTGCATCGTCCTGAGTAAACTCACGAACACGGAACAGGCCGTGCAGAGCGCCCTTCATCTCGTAACGGTGATCAAGACCAGCCTCAGCCAGCTTCATAGGAAGATCCCTATAGGAACGTGGCTTGGACTTATAAATTAAGCAAGCACCAGGGCAGTTCATAGGCTTAATTGCAAAGTCCTCTTCATCTACCGTGGTGGTATACATATTCTCTTTGTAGTGATCCCAGTGACCAGAAGTCTCCCACAGGGAACGCGAGAGGATCAGTGGAGTCTGAACCTCCTGATAACCAAAGCGAGCCTGCATCTCATGCCAGTAATCGGTCAGAGCGTTGCGCAGAGCCATGCCGTTTGGAAGCCAGAATGGAGAACCTGGACCAAAGTCGGACATCATGAAGAGCTCCATCTCGCGACCAATCTTCCTGTGGTCGCGCTTCTCGGCCTCTTCAATCATCTTGAGGTACTGAGCAAGCTCATCTTTGGAACCAAACGCAACACCATAAATTCTGGTGAGCATCTTGTTGTTCTTATCGGCCTTCCAATACGCACCAGAAATGCTGGTCAGCTTAAAAGCCTTAACACCCTTGGTGTAGAGCATGTGAGGACCAACACACATGTCAACATATTCACCCTGCTTGTAGAAGGTGATGTGCGCATCAGGAGCAAGATCGCCAATGTGCTCAACCTTGTAAGACTCTCCGCGCTCCTTCATATAGGCAATAGCCTCATCGCGAGGAAGCTCAAACGTCTCAATCTTGAGGTTCTCTTTGACAATCTTCTTCATCTCAGCTTCGATAGCTGGGAAATCGTCCTCGTTAACCTTGGTATCTCCAAGATCAACGTCATAGTAGAAACCGTTTTCGGTTGCTGGACCATAGGCAAACTGTGCGTGTGGGTACAGACGCTTCAAAGCCTGAGCAAGCAGGTGAGCTGCATCGTGGCGAATAACCTCAAGCTCTTCAGCTGCATCGTTAATCTCGCCAACATGGCCGTCGTTATATAAAACCTTCATGTAAAACCCCTCAAAGGTAGCTACTCATAGAAACAGGCACGGCGCCTACTCTGCTCACGTGGGAGCTTAGGAGTAGACGCCTATATAGTCTCTGTTGTAAAACACCAGATTGCCATCATAAAGAACAAAACCAAACGTTATTGAATGCGAGTACGGCAGTAAGGGCAAACCTTCCAGTCTGCGTTCAGAGGACGATGACATGTTGGGCAAACGTTTCTAACCTGCGTATTGCAGATTGGGCACACGATAAAATCGCGGTCAATTGGAGCGGAGCACTTAGGGCAAATGCCGTAGTGAGAAAGCTGGTGCTCACGAAGGGCAATATCAAGGTCCTGCTCCTCGCGGTCAATGAGGTAGCTGCTTGGACGCAAAATAACGTATGCAAGCAAACCAACAACAGGAACAACAGAAATGACTGCCCACATCCACCAAGGCTCTGCGCCACGACGCTGAGCATCACGAATAACGTAGATGATGGAAAGGATATAAAGCATTACGACGCAAATAACCATGAGGTAAATAACCATACGTACCTCAGGTGTAATAATCTGATCAAGAATCTCCTGCATCTGACAGCCCCTTCTGCTGGCTTTTTGTTCTCTCCTAAATCGTACGACAAACTGCCTCAAAAAGAAGCGAAATGTCGCAGATAAATTTATTTTACCAAAGCATCACTAAAATGTGCAGCAACCTCGCCAGCAAGTGAAATTGTTCCACATGCTACAAAGCCCTTCTCGCGCAAGGCGTCCACTGCTTCGGGAACACTTTTGTAGACAGCAACAACGTTAGCGCCGCAGGCTTTGTACAGCTCAGCAAGCTCTTCTGCATCCATGGCACGCTCGTTATCCGTCTGGGTTACCGCCACCTCAGGGAACTCTTTGGCGAGAAGTTCTGCGATGCCCTTAACATCTTTATCTGCAAACACCGCAGTCAAAAGCATAGGACGATTAGTAACTTCTGGCTCAATTGAGCGGATAGCAGTTAAGAATGTCTCGATTGACTGAGGGTTGTGAGCCGCGTCGATAAGGACTAAAGGCTTTGGCTGAAGCAGCTGGAACCTACCGGGTGTAGGACACCTGGTTGTGGAGAAAAACGCTTTCTCCCCATCAAGTGGACGGCCCAGAAAATCCTCGGCCAAGCAGGTTGCCAGAGCAATATTTGCTGCCTGGTAGCTTGGCTTCAGTGCGGCAAGATCCTCGTAGGTTGCACGCGGTGTCACAACCGTAAGCTCCAGCGGGAATCCAATGCTCTTAGGCTTTTTGGTAATGAAGAAGTGAGCGTGAGGCAGCTCTGGATGGTCAGACGACTGACCAGCAGAAACCTCTCCTTCAACGTCTTCAGGCTTGTCAGCTACAAGAAGAGTTGGGACAACGTCCGCAGAAGCTGCTTGGGACAAGAATACGTCTTGGACGCTCTGAGGAGTTGTCGTTCCCACCCCAAGCACACAGGTTCGACCAGGCTTGATGATGGCGGCCTTCTCGCCAGCAATAGCCTCAAGAGTATCGCCTAGGATGCGCGTGTGATCCAAGCCAACGCCCGTGATGGCAACGGAGGTGATGTTTTGCGCAGCGCTTGTTGCGTCCCATCTGCCACCCATACCGCACTCAAGCACACAGACGTCAATCTCTGCCTCGGCAAAGACCACTAGAGCTGCAACGGTAAGCAGGTCAAACTCAGTGATGTCATAAGGGCGCTCGCCCAAGGCGGCTCGCTGAGCGTTGACGCGCTCCCCTGCTACTTGAGCTGCAGAGACACCGTGAGCAAAAGCTTCCTCAGAGACAGGCGCGCCGTTGATTTCCATACGCTCGGTATAGCTGATGAGCTCAGGAGATGTGTACAGAGCAGTCTTGAGACCCTCTCCTTTGAGCAGGGCTG
Organism: Atopobium sp.; assembly: GCA_015258885.1. Classification (GTDB taxonomy): domain Bacteria; phylum Actinomycetota; class Coriobacteriia; order Coriobacteriales; family Atopobiaceae; genus Lancefieldella. The sequence continues at coordinate 639 of JABZHK010000050.1, read as the reverse complement.
CCGTATACCTGGAGGTAGACGTTTTACCGTTGGTACCTGCAATCTGAACACTCTTGAAGCAAAGGTCAGGGTTGCCCAGCTCTTTGAGCATGTCTTCCACGCTCTCCAGCAAGGGCTGGATGCCAAATTTCTTTGTATCGTGAAGCACCTTTAAAGACTGCTCGTAGCTCAGCTCAGGCACAGAAAAAGGAACAGAATAACTCATTGCACGGACCTCTTATAGACCAAGCAGACGCATAGCCTCTGCACGGGTTTTCTCGTTAGTCTTAAAAATGCCTCGAACCGCAGACGTAGTGGTCAAAGCGCCCGACGCCTTAATGCCGCGCATGCTCATGCACGTGTGCTCGGCCTCCATAACCACCAAAACGCCCAAAGGATCAAGCTCTTCTACCATAGCGTCTGCAATCTGGCCCGTTAAGCGCTCCTGTACCTGCAGACGGCGAGAATATCCGCTGACGCAGCGAGCAATCTTGGAAAGGCCGGTAATACGACCATTTTGTGGAATGTAGCAAACGTGCGCCTTGCCCACAAAAGGCAAAATGTGATGCTCGCAGGTAGATGAGAAAGGAATGTCGCGAACAATAACCATCTCTTTATTGCCCTCTTCATGGAACTGTTTGCGCAGATGAGCCGCAGGAT
>JABZHK010000004.1:0-22533 GCA_015258885.1 Atopobium sp. | reverse complement strand
CTTATGCGCAGAGCACACGATGCGGTCCAAGAAAAGTTTGACATTGATCTTCAGCCAGAGGTTAAACTTCTGGGTTTTGGGGCATAGGGAAGATATGGCAGAAGATACTTCAAAGCAAACAACCCGCCGTAAAGGCACAAAAAGGGAGCCTTTATCGTCTGGTTCTACTCAGACGACAGGTGCTACTAAGCCTTCTTTTATGAGCAAGGCCTTTAAGCCTAAGCCAAAGGTTGAGGCTTCAACTCCTGATGCCAAGCCTTCTGCTAAAAAGATTTCTGCCAAAAAGCCAAATAACGCTACAAAAACTGCAGCTCAAGCTCGTGCTGAGCGTATTAAACACAGCAGAAAGGTATCGTTTAAGGCAGTACGCACGGCCTTTATCGTTTTGCTTAGCCTTGCCCTTCTCGCTGGCATTGCTTTTCTCGTCCTACGTTCTTCCTCAGTCTTTGCTATTACCAACATTCAGGTTGAGCCAACAGAGCACGTTACTAACGAGCAAATTCAAAAGCTCATTGCAGTAGAAGAGGGAACAACGCTGCTCAATATGGATGAGTCCCTTATTACCGAGGAACTTCAGAAGGACCCTTGGGTAGCTTCTGCAACGTACGAGAGGCAGTTCCCTAATACGCTGCGTATTACCATCACAGAGCGCAAGGTCACGGCCATAGTGGCGCTTTCTTCTGGTCCGGTTGCATGGTATCTGGGCGAGAATAACGTCTGGCTTGAGGCAGATCAGCTTAACGTGCCAGAAGGAAAAACTACCGCTACCGTTGCGCTTGAGAAGGCAACCTCAGAAGGTGAGCTGCTGATTACCGATGTTCCTGCAACGGTTTCTCCGGTAGCAGGCACCACAGCAACAGACGCAGAAATTCAAGCGGTTATGCAGTATCAGTCTACGTTCTCGTCAGAGCTTACGTCACAGATTGTGAGTTACTCGGCTAGTAGCGTTGATGCGATTTCTGTCACGCTTACCAATGGTGTACAGGTTGCTTTGGGCTCTCCAACACAGATTGCCGACAAAGAAAAAGTGATTCTGGCAATGCTTAAGCAGTTCCCAGGAGAGCTTACGTACTTGAACGTAAGAACACCTGCAAGCCCAACCTATAGGCGAGTTTCTACCGGAAACGTTCAGTCTGGCTCTGGTGTTTCGTAGGGAAATGCGGTAATACTGCGTGCCGTTAGGGAATAGTTTCCTACCGTTTACCAGCTTTCTTCACAATTTCTACATATTATTTGACTTGTATGGGTCAGTTGTGCAAATATACCCCGCTTTGCATGAAGCGTAAGCCTTAACTTGAGGTTTAGGGTTTTATACAGCGGTTCTGCGAGCGCATAAACGTAGCCTAAGCGCAGTCGCGCTCCGGGACAAACGGGCACAAGCGTGCCTCAAGGAGGAAGACATGATTAAGGACACCGATACCCTTAACAACTATCTTGCTGTTATCAAGGTTGTTGGCGTTGGTGGCGGCGGAACTAACGCTGTCAACCGCATGATTGAAGAAGGCATCCGTGGCGTTGAGTTCGTTGCTGTAAACACCGATGCACAGGCTCTTGCAATTTCCGATGCTGACATTAAGGTTCACATCGGTACTGACATCACCAAGGGTCTTGGTGCTGGCGCTAACCCTGAGGTTGGTAAAGAGGCAGCAGAGGATAGCCGCGACGAGATCAAGGCTGCACTTGCTGGTGCTGATATGGTCTTCATCACTGCTGGTGAGGGTGGCGGTACTGGTACCGGCGCTGCTCCAGTTGTTGCTGATATTGCAAAGAATGACGTTGGCGCACTGACCGTTGGCGTTGTTACTAAGCCATTCTCCTTCGAGGGCCGTCGTCGTTATGGTTCTGCAGCTGACGGTATCAAGACTCTTTCCGAGAATGTTGATACTCTCATTGTTATTCCAAACGATCGTCTGCTTGATCTTTCTGAGAAGAAGACCACCATGCTTGAGGCATTCCGCATGGCTGACGATGTTCTATGCCAGGGCACCCAGGGTATTACCGACCTCATCACTGTTCCTGGCCTGATCAACCTCGACTTTGCAGACGTTTGCACCATCATGAAGGGTGCAGGTAGCGCAATGATGGGCATTGGTATTGCTGCTGGTGATAACCGCGCTGCAGATGCTGCAACCGAGGCAATTTCTAGCCGCCTGCTTGAGAGCTCCATCGAGGGTGCAACCCGCGTTCTTCTCTCTATTGCTGGTAATAAAGACCTTGGTATTCAGGAGATTAATGAGGCAGCTGACCTGGTTGCTAAGAACGTTGATCCTGACGCAAACATCATCTTTGGTACTGTTGTTGATGAGTCCCTGGGCGATCAGGTTCGCGTAACCGTTATCGCAACCGGCTTCAATGACTCTAACGTTCAGCAGCAGCTTCCAACCCTGAACACCCAGAGCGCAAGCCGTCCAAGCCGTCCTGCTCAGCCACAGCCAACTCGTCCTGTAGCTGCTCAGCCACAGCCTGCTCGCACCAACAACTCTTCTAATGAGAAAGAGTTTGATATTCCAGACTTCCTTAAGCGTAGCCGCATCTAAACATGTGCGCGCTGAATAGACAGTGCTTACACGGCGTGACCCTGCTCATGGATCCTGAGGTTCCATGCGGGGTCACGCTCGCATTTACTGAGCGTACTGGCGGTTTTTCAGAAGGGGAGTTTGCATCCCTCAATCTGGGCAGCAGGTGCGGAGACAATCTGCAACAGGTGCAAAAGAATCGCCAGCTAGTCTTAGAGGCTCTTGGAGCAGGCGAGCACTTCTCGCGACTCCTTATTCCTCATCAGGTGCATGGAAGCAAGGTAGTTTGCCTGACTTCCAATACATCAGAGGTTTTTGAACTGGCTCAAGCTGAGGCAGAAGCTGGCGCAGACGCCATAGTATGTACGGTTCAGAATACGCCTGTGATGTTGGCGTTTGCCGATTGTGTGCCCGTAATTCTTGTAGCTCCCGGCGGATTTGCGGTAGCGCATTCTGGCTGGAAAGGCACAATTGCCCGCATTTCTGCGCGCGCAACCGAGGCGCTTTGCCAGGCAACTGGCGCCAAGCCCTCTGAGGTCAAAGCCTATATTGGTCCGCACATTGGCGGCGCTGACTACGAGGTTTCTCCAGAGCTTATCCAGATGTTCTTACAAGAGTTTGGTCCCGGCGTTGTAGACCGTGCATCTGGCGAGAGGTACTTAGATCTTGGATATGCCGTCAGAGCCGCACTGGTAGATGCTGGTGTACGAGCGTCTGCTATCGAAGAGGTTACTGACTCGACGGCCTCTACAACTGAGCGGTTCTTCTCGTACCGAGCAGAGCATGGTAAGTGCGGAAGACACGCGGCTGTTGCTTACATGGCGTCAAAGTAGGGTAGAAGACGTTTAGCGCTATCGGAGAAGGCGTTTAGGTCTACAAAAAAGTCGTTAAACGTTACGTAAGATGTTGATGTATTCACCGCAAGAGATGATGGCTATGACGTACGATTCAGACGAATATCTTGAGTTTATAAAGGCTCGTAGAGCTCAGATTGAGTTACTTGTGGCGGATGCTGCAAAAAAGTCCGGCAGAATCGCCTCTGAGATTGAAATTGTGGCCGTCTCCAAAACCGTTCCTGTTGAGACTGTCCTTGCAGCTTATAAGGCGGGTTATAGGGTTTTTGGCGAGAATCGTCCACAAGAGCTGACACATAAACTGACGTGTTTATCTGAAGCTCCTTTTGCGTCTGAGATAACTTTTGACATGATTGGCAATCTTCAAAAGAACAAGATTAACCAGGTAGTTGGTAAGGTTCGCTACATTCATTCAATTTCTTCCGAACATCTTGCAGAGGCGGTTGCAAAGCGTGCTGAGGTGAAGGGTACTGAGGAGTCTGTTCTACTTGAGGTAAACGTCTCCGCTGAAGCCTCAAAATCGGGTTTCTCGCCAGAAGAGGTGTCTGAGTCTATCCAAAGGATTGTTGAGCTTCCTCATATTTCTGTTGTGGGACTTATGACTATGGCGCCAAAGGATGATCTAGAGCGCGCCAAGAGAACATTCTCAGGACTGCGAGAATTGCGTGACAAGCTGAGAGAGCAAGTTGGTTTGAAGTTAGATGTTCTTTCTTGTGGCATGAGTGATGACTTTACGTATGCCATTGAAGAGGGCTCTACGACTATTCGCCTGGGTCGAGTATTGTTTGACCCAGCCTATATGTTGAGTGGGCACTAAAATAGTTGCAAGTTTTTGATACAGTAGTAAGAAGTTACGTGCGTTACAGAAAGGCACAATGATGAGCATTCTTGATACGCTAAGAGCAAAGCTTCGTGGTGGTCAGGACGATGAGTACTACGACGATGAGTATTACGGCGATGAGGGCTATGACGAGGTAGACGAAGCTTCTCCTCGTTCGTACGATGACCGTGCACAGCAAGGCTCTTCCAACAGGCTACTGGGCAATCCATCCAGACCAGAGGCAGAGAGCGTTTCTGTTTATACGCGCTCTGGTAAGCCAATCAGCACAAATCCAGCTGCTTCTTATAATCCTCAGCAGGATATGCGCTCGCGTGCTTCTGCGTATGCATCTCGTCAGGAGCCTTCCGGTTACACTCCTTCTTATGAGCACACCGTGAGTCCAAATTTGCCAACTCCTGGTGATATTGGTCTTCGTCCTGTGAGCCGTACAAGCTATTCTGGACAGCTGCCACCATACGTTCTTCGTCCTGTTTCTTATGACGATGTTCAGTCGGTAGTTCGCCGTGTTCGTACTGGTCAGCCGGTTGTCCTTATCTTTAAGAACACCAACATTGAGGTTGCTAAGAGAATTTTGGACTTCAGCTTTGGTCTTTCTTATGGCCTTGATGGTGCTGTTGAAGAAGTTGCTGACCGCGTTTTTGCTGTACTTCCTCATGGCATTTCTTTATCTCAGTCTGATCTGGATAAGCTTGCTGATGAGGGAGAGATTACCAGGTAACTGGAGGTTTTTGTGTTTTCGTATTATGTTTTAAACGCACTCTATACCTTGTTTAGGATTTACAGCGTCTGCATTGTGGTATGGTGCCTGTCCTCTTGGATTACCGTTTCAAATGATTCGGTTAGAAACATTCTTGAGGCTATTGGCAAAATTGTTGAGCCATATCTCAGTGTGTTTAGACGGGCTATTCCTCCAATTTCCGGCGTTGACCTCTCACCTATTATTGCGCTTTTTGTGCTTAATCTTGTGGAACGTTTGGCCATTTCGACGCTGGGCCTTATACTAATATAGAAAACTAGTTTGTCTTTAATTACAAACTGAGTAGTTATGATGTGTGGTACGTCTACTCGCAGACTGAAAGGGAACAAAGATGGCAATCACACCAGCAGACATCGAGCAGCAGACATTCTCTCCTGCTGAGACCGGCTACAATCCAGAGGAAGTTGACGCATTTCTTGAGCAGCTCTCTTCTGAGGTTGATGCAATGCTTCAAAAGATCGCTGACCTCAAGGGCCGTCTGACCAGCACTGAGCAGCAGCTTGCTGCAGCACAGGCTCAGGTTGCAAACCTTGAGGAGAACGCAAGCGTTCCTTCTGTTGAGGAGACAAACGCAGCTGCTATCGCTGCATCCGAGCACCAGATTTCTCAGGTCCTCATTGTTGCTCAGCAGAGCGCAGATAAGCTTGTTGCAGACGCTCGTGCAAACGCAGAGCGTATTCGTAACGAGGCAGACCAGAAGGCTCGTGAAGTTATCCGTCAGGCTCTTGCAGAGAAGCAGACTGAGCTTGATGAGATTGATCGCCTCAAGCAGTCCCGTGAGGACTTCCGCGCTGAGTACCGTAAACTCCTTCAGCACTTCCTGGATGATGCAGACTCTGTCTTCCCAGAGACCGTTCTTACCAACAACGCTCCAACTGGTTCCCAGAACGCTGCACAGCCTGCAGCACAGCAGACTCAGGTTTCCGCACCTGCACCTGCAGCTGGTGACTTCAACGATCTTGACTAAGTTATAGTCACTTCATTTGAACTGATAAGCGTCCAGCTTTGCTGGGCGCTTTTTTGTTACAAGTTGTCTTAAGCAGCAACCTTACAACCCAGAGGTAAGCTCTTGGTTAAACGCCTGTTTTTGTTCTATATGATGCACATCCTTTCTGTTTTCTCGCCCCTGATAGCGAGCAGGTACGCCTTGGCTACGCGCAGCTTCTGCATTTGTACTTGCAGTGAGTTCAGGAAGCCCTTGCCATACGCGTTTTGGCATCCAATGGGCGCGCAAGTCATATCCTCTTTCTGCAGGTCCACGACCTTCTAGACCAACTCCCTCATAGAAGCGCCTCCACATGGCTTGCACGTATTTCTCATCAGTTGCAAGGTCTGTTCTAGAGAGCAGTTCTTCCAAAGAGGCATCGTCCAGCTGAATTGTTCCAAAGGTCTTCATTTCTGGTGCATAAAAACTGACTATATGATGAGCTGGATCAACAATAAAAAACCGCTCTGTACTCATCCGTTTGACAAAGTAATTGCAAGTTAGTGGCACTACGTTTGCATTAGGTTGAAATACAGACATAAAAGAGCCATCTGACATGCGAGAAAACCGCACAAATTGCCGCGTATGCTCTCGTTCAGTTTCTACCTGCCTAGCCAGTGCATTAAACTCTGCCACGGTTGGGTCTGCAATATCTTCAAGGGCTCCTACACCATAGGAGAATGCAAGACGAATGTATCGATGCACAATCTCCGGCATAGTATGAGCATCTGAAGCACATGCCAAAACAATGCGACGCGTTATTTCTCTTGTGCCTACTTTCTTCTCTAGTCCAGTTAGAACTCGTTTAGCCAAGGCTACTACGGAGTCATCAGAAGGGTCTGGTCCACAGAGAACATGCTCCCCAAGGCTAGGCTGACAAAAGTTTTCTCTAACAAGACGTACGTGTGCCGGGTTAGCATGTGAGAGATAAGTGAGCCCTACAGCCCCTACAACGCCTTCTAAGCTTGGATTACAGGAGATAACAACCTTCTGAGGTTTGGAGAGTCTTGTAAGCCTCTGAACAAGCGAGACAAGCTCTACGCTCTGATCAGAAGAGCCTGAGTTGAGAGGACTCAATACGGCGTCTTGTTTTGTTGTACGAACTTGCTTTGGCATCAGCAATTACCCTCTGTTTAATCAGTTCTTGGTCAAGTGGAGCTGAGGCATCTCTTACGCCACAGCAGGTGAGAAAGTGATGAGATCGTTTGAGCTGTATTCCCAGCCGTTTAAGATCATCAAAGGTGAGGCGAGACCGTCTTCTTGCAGCAATAATTCTTCGTGCGCCGGTAGGGCCAATACCGGGCACTCGTAAAAGTATTTCTAGTGGTGCATCCATAATCTCTACAGGAAATTGATTAAGATGTGCCAGCGCCCATCCAAGCTTTGGATCAATTTCTAAATCAAGCCAAGGAGCTTCTGGAGAAACCAACTCATCAGGAGAAAATGCATAGTAGCGCATCAGCCAATCAGCTTGATAAAGACGATGTTCTCTACGCAGGGGAACAGGAGTGTCCAACTCTGGAAGACGATGGTCTTCTATAACAGGAATATAGGCAGAGAAGAATACTCGTTTCAATTCAAATTGTTGATAAAGCGCTTGCGATAAGTGCAATATTTGATTGTCTGATTCTGGAGAAGCTCCAATGATAATTTGCGTTGATTGTCCAGCAGGCGAGAAGGACCTCTTGCCTGAAGACACCCTTGATGAGCGCATAAAGGTATTCTTCAAGCAGTTTGAACGAAGAGCTAAACCTTCTTTTATGATCTGCTTCTGAGTAGGAATAACAATATCCTTAGATTTGCCAGCAGACTTCACAATGCCCTTTGATGCATTTTTAGCTTCAAGCAATTGCCTTTCTTCAGAGACGCGCAGGCGGTGAATGAAAGACATGGGTTTAGTAACCGTTTCTGCATTTTTGTGAGGGCAAAGTTTAGTAAGTGAGGTTGAGCTAGGTAATTCCAAGTTGACGGAGAGCCTATCAGCCAACCGACCAATAGCGTCAATAAGATCTGGATCTGTTCCAGGAATTACTTTTGCATGAACATAGCCGTTGAACAGCAACTCATTCCTAAGGTAGGAGAGACATTCAATCATGAGTTCCGTGGTGTGGTCTGGCGATCCTATAACACCTGAGGAAAGAAAAAGTCCTTCTATGTAATTTCTTTTATAGAAATCTACGGTGAGCTCTGCTAATTCTTGTGGTGTAAAGGTGGCCCGCTTGGTCTGCGCGGACGACCTATTGACGCAGTAAGCACAGTCATAGCAACAAGCATTAGAAAGCAAAACTTTTAGGAGCGTAATACAGCGACCATCAGGGGTAAATGAGTGGCAACAGCCTGCAGCTGAGGCCATTCCTACCTTCCCTGCCTGCGGATCTCTATCTACACCAGAAGAGGTACACGCCGCGTCAAATTTGGCTGCATCTGCAAGTATGGTGAGTTTATCAAGAGTATCCATGGCAGCAACTTTCTACTTGAAAATAGAACGTCTGTTCGTATACTTAGAATATCACGAATGAGAAAGAAGTAAAGAAAAATTTGGAACAAATGTTTGTCTTTTAAAACCCGAGAAAGGATGTGAATGACGTGTGAAGGATGTATACTTTTTCCATCAGCAACTGCGGAAGGAATGGCCATGAGCATACAGAAAAACGGCTCTTTACCATGCCTTTCTCGCCCTGTGGATTTGCAGGTTCCCACCTACGCGTTGCGTGCATTAGAAGTTCTTGAAGATGCCGGATTTGAGGCGTGGATTGTAGGCGGCTGGGTACGAGACGCGCTACGTGGTTCATTTGCTCATGATATAGACATCACAACATCTGCAACGTGGCAGCAGAGCAAAGCGGCTTTTGAGGCTGCAGACATTCCTGTGCATGAAACAGGTATTGCATATGGAACCGTCACTGCTGTTGTCGAGAAGCATCCTATTGAGGTCACAACGTATCGCTGTGACGGAGAATACTTGGACGGTCGTCGTCCTGATTCTGTGCAGTTTGTCTCTCGTATAGAGGAAGATCTTGCTCGTAGAGACTTCACTATTAATGCAATGGCATATCACCCAAAGAGGGGATTGCTTGATTTTTATGGCGGTCAAGAAGATTTATCTGCACGCGTAATTCGCGCTGTTGGGGAGCCTAAGGTTCGCTTTACAGAGGACGCTCTTCGCATGCTTCGAGCATTGCGGTTTGCATGCAGACTCTCGTTTTCAATTGAGGAGAAGACACATCAGGCACTTACTGAGTGTGCGCCGCTACTCTCTCAGGTTGCATTTGAGCGTATTGGTTCGGAAGTGGCTCAGATTGTTGAGGCTGGCCATACTGCCCATGCTATCAAGCTGGGATTTCCTGTTCTAGCGATAGCAATTCCAGAGCTCTTACCACTTCAAAACTTTGATCAAAGAAGTCCGTATCATGCTTATGACGTGCTGGAACATACAGCTCGAGTCTGCTCTGCAACAGAGGCTCTTACAGCAGGGTGTGCTACTCCCGCTCTTAGGTGGGCGGCGCTTCTACATGATATTGCAAAGCCAGAAATGTTTAGCGTTGACGCAGATGGAAGAGGCCATTTTTATGGTCATCCAGAAAAAGGTGCAATCGTAGCAAAAGCCTTGCTTAAACGTTTAGCTTTATCGCAGCATTTGAGTAATGAAGTTTGTGCTCTTGTAGCATTGCATGACTATGATGTGGATGTTACAACGGCGTCGCTTAGGCATATGGTTGCCCTGTTAGCCGAGGCAAGTAAATCGGATGGCATTGCCCTTGCGTATGACCTTTTGACGTTGAAGCAGGCTGATGCCTTGGCAAAGGCAAATCCGTATCGCAGCTACGCAGTAACGCTTGAAGCTATGAGAGAGCTCCTCTTACACGAGGCAAAACAAGAAATTGCTCAGCATCCGCAAGAGCTGTGCGTTTCGGGTGCAGAAATTATGGAAGCACTTTCTCTCCAGCCAGGACCTGCTGTCGGTGTGTGCCAACGTAGGCTTTTTGAGCTTTATTTAGCAGGTCAAGTGGAGAATAGGAAAGAAGATCTTCTCGCCATTCTCTCTAAGGGTAATTGGTAAAAATAATAAAGAGTGCCAGATTTAATCAATAAAAAAGTAAGGCCTTTGTATTTTTATAGGTTCGGTAAAACGGTATAGTAGGCATAAAAAATTATCAGAGAGAGGCGTCATTTTATATGACGGATAGTGTCGTATGGGGGAGTTCATGGGCGAGAAGCGCGATTATATTACGTTAGAAGTCATACACCATAATGCTTATGAACAACAGCCTACAGAAGAACCTGAAGCTCCAGTGCCTTCTATTTCTCATATTCGTGCCGAAGCTCGTACTAAGAAAAGCGCAGCTACACGTAAGCGTATTATGCACGAGACAACTAAGCTCATGCTTGCTCGTGGAAATACCAACTTCAAAATGAGTGAGATTTCAGATCGTGCTCGTCTTTCAAAGGGCGCACTGTATTACTACTTTTCTGATAGAGAGGCCCTTTTGCAGGCAATCTTTGACGAGAGCGTTGATGAGCTTGCAAAAGATATTGCGCATACCATTGGTAATAAGCCCGCCTCAAAAGAGACACTTCATGCAATCATCTCTCAACTTGCCGCTCATATTTTGCCTGACTCACCTTTGGTTTTGGCTTTAATTAACAAGCTTGCAAGCTCTGAGCAGGCACTTATTACCAACATTGAGGGACCACTTTCTCGTGTGGTTGTTCTTCTTGCTAATCAGCTTGAGATGGGAAAATTGCAAGGCTTTATTCGCCAAAGCGTTGATTCAAGACTTGCTGCCTGTTCTATTACAGGAGCATTGGTTCTCTCGGCCATTGGCCTAATGGGAGAGCGTCGCGGTGCGGAGGGTTCTGATGAGCTTGCACAGAATCTGCTAGATATGACACTTGCGGGCATTGGAATAGATGAGTAATCATACGTATTTTTGCATAATTCCAGGTTAACTATGCTATTTAAAGAGCGCCCTTGTGGTGCTCTTTTTTCAAATTTTCTTGACTGATCCTGCTCAAAAGTGTCTTTGGTGGGTATAGTAAGAGTAGTTGCGCGTAGAAGAACGCAAACATTCTGCATAAGCAGAGAAGCCATGCGTGAAAGGACAGTTCATGGCACACAAAAACCATTTGTTTACCTCAGAAAGTGTTACTGAGGGACACCCAGACAAGGTTTGTGATCAGATTTCTGACGCAATTCTTGATGCAATCCTGGCAAAAGAGGCGGAGCTTGAAGAGCGTGGATACGTTTCTCCAAATGGTGTTCCTGCTTGCTTGGATAACGTTCGTTGTGCATGCGAGACCTTTGCTACTACAGGAACTATTGTGGTAGCTGGAGAGATCCGCACTCAATCCTACGTTGATGTCCAGGAGATTGTTCGTAATACCCTCAGAAATATTGGCTACGACCGCGCTAAGTATGGTTTTGACTGCGAGACCTGCGGCGTTTTGAGCCTCATTCACGAACAAAGCCCCGATATTGCTCAGGGCGTTGATCAGTCTTTTGATACGCAGGCAGGACGTACTACCGATCCACTTGATCTTATCGGCGCAGGCGATCAGGGCATGATGTTTGGCTTTGCTTCTGATGAGACCGATGTTCTTATGCCAATGCCAGCTTACCTGGCACAGCGTCTGGCTCAACGCCTTTCAGAGGTGCGTAAGTCTGGCGAGGTTGAGTACTTGCGTCCAGATGGCAAAACTCAGGTTACCGTTCGTTATGAGGACGAGAAACCCGTTGAGGTCACCGCTATTGTTGTTTCCACGCAGCATGCTCCAGAGATTGAAGACATGTCCGTCATTAAGCAGGATATGATCGACCACGTTATTGCACCTGTTATGGGTGAGGTCAACATTGCTTGGGATAACGCAGACATTTACGTCAACCCAACTGGCCGCTTTGTTGTTGGTGGACCAATGGGAGACACGGGACTTACCGGTAGAAAGATTATTGTTGATACCTATGGCGGTATGGGTCGTCATGGTGGTGGTGCTTTCTCCGGAAAGGATTGCACCAAGGTTGACCGTTCAGCAGCATATGCAGCGCGCTGGGTTGCCAAAAACGTCGTAGCAGCAGGCCTTGCAAAGAAGTGTGAAGTTCAGCTTGCCTATGCTATTGGTGTTTCTCATCCACTGTCTATCATGGTTGATACCTTTGGCACTGGCATTGTTGATGATGCTGTTATTGAGCAGGCTATCGAGAAGGTCTTTGATCTTCGTCCTGGTGCCATTATCAGAGATCTTAAGCTGCGCCGTCCTATCTTCTCTAAGACAGCAGCATACGGACACTTTGGCCGCAAAGACCCAGACTTCACATGGGAAGCAACTGATCGTGTTCAAGAGCTTAAGGACGCAGTTTCTGCAATTCAGGCATAACGTTCTTACAAGGTAATCTTGTATAACCTCATAGAACCTTCTTCCAGCACCACCTCAAAACCTGGGGTGGTGTCTGTTATTTGTGTGATACCTCTGAAGGTTCCAGGTTTGTAGGTACTGGTAACAGCGTTGGAGTAATCAACAACGTTGTTCAGAATAAGGACGTATTGTACGTTAAGGTCGCGTGCCGTCTGAAGCACTTCAGGGTCGCTGGCAATGCGATTAAGGCGTTTACGAAGAATTGCACTTGCAGGACGTTCTGAAGCGTCATAGCCGTTAGGGAAGCGCCAGAGCACATGTAAGTCGTTAGTGCCATACGCCCAGAGACTGCCATCTTGAGGTAGGTTTGCAATAACAGCACCTGCAGGAACGGTAAGCTCCACGCGACGTAAAAACTCCAATTCTTCCGATGTCAAAATGTAGTGATCACCATAGGCCTTCTCGGAAGCCTGTTTAAAGGCAGTAGCGGCAGGAATTGGCTCTTCCGATTTAAGGTTTGGCATGGGGACTACATAGTTGAGCACAACCACACACGCAATGACCGCTCCCACAATTAGAGGTTTGGTCCAAACAGTACAAAAGACGCAGGTCTGAGCTTTGGTCTGAGCCTGAGAAGTTTTTTCTCTCCAGGAGGCAAACGTTTCCAGAGCAGCCTCGGCAAGAGTTGCCAGGCCAAGCGCTGCCAGCGGAATTGCCATAATGACGCAGCTTGCCGCAATGCGGAACGGATCGGTATACCAAAATCCCGAGAGATATCCCTTCAGAGGAACGTCAAACGTAATAATAAAAATGCAGAGTATAGACAGGTACATAAAGGCAGATACCATCCATCGAGCCTGCTTGTGCTTAAACGTCCATACAGCGCCTACAAGCACGCAGATTGAAAGTATCGGTTGTGGAGAAACAAGCTCTCCACCTGCGTACGACTGTCCAATAAAGTCCATACCAAGAGCGTGCAAAATAGCATCTTGCAGGCTCGAGTAGGCGCTCCACCAGAAATTGAGAGCCACGCCTCGAACAATCAAAACGTAGTAGAAAACAGACCAAATAACCAGCGCAAAGATAAAGAATACGTATGCCAGCGTGACAGGCTTGATTTGTTTTCCAAAGAAAACAACTCTGCGTTTTGACTCTCCAATACGTGCAAAACTCCAAGGTAAAAGCACAACAATTGACGAGAAAATCGTGGAAGGATGCAAGATAAAGAGGGTAATCAAGCCAAGAACAAATATGACAATAAGCCAGGTAAGGTCGTGTTTTGGTGTTTTTGAGCGAGTCATCTGCATAAAAATCCACCAAATAGAAGGCATTACACAGAAGGCTACGGTGTTAGGAAAGATTGGTCCGTAGATGAGAAGCGACCAAGGGAAAACAAAAAATGCTAGGCAAACAAAAGCTCCACTGATAAGCGCAATGCGATGTTTAGGAAGAACTTTTGCAATAAGTGAGCAGATTGAAAGTGGAAAGACAATTGCTGCACTGACAAAGTTGAGTGCATTACCTGCAATAGGAACGGTTGTAGAAACAAGCTGCGTTGTTAAAGCAACTATGATGTTCCAACCCGAGGGATAAAATCCTGAAGAGCCCGGCTCCCAAGGTGTAATTGAAGCTTCTACGGTGCTGTAGAAGTCATAGTGAATGGATGAGTATTTTTGAGACTCAATCATTGCCTGCGTGACATCTAAGTGATGCACAATATCCCAGCCCTGAACAAAGGAGCTGGCAGACGGCAGGGTAGGTAAGAAGAGAAACCCTACGGTAAGAAGACCAATTGCAACGTACAGAAGAGGCATCCAGAAAGGGAGTTCTTCGCAGATGAATGCTGGTACAGGGCTAGTTGATTGCTTGCCAGCGCGTATTGCTTCGGATTTGTTGGGTTTCTCGCCTCTGTAGTGTTCTTTGTGTTTGGAAGCAACATAATAAACGTAGCCATTGACTAGAGCTGCAATAAGTAGAGGAACAAGAACCATCACAGCTAAGGGAACAGGGATGTTCAGTGCGCTAAAGATTTCTCCCTCAACAAAGAAGAGTGCGCAGCTGACCAAAGGAGCGCTAATAAGCGCCCAGGGCTTTGGCATGCCGGAAGCATGCAACATAATGACGCCCGGCACGTAGAGCAGGGCAATAATGACAACTACACTTTGGAAGAACTCAAGCCACATCCTGATCCAATCAAGGTGTTAGTAAAAATTCTTATACTTCTGGGTCACACGACTGAGCGTGACAGTTATTTCAAACAGACTGGTCTATTTTACGATAGAAGCAAAAGTGGTGTTGAGATAAACAAAAAGGACTTCCGAAGAAGTCCTTGAACATTTGGTAGCCCGTACCAGATTCGAACTGGTGATCTCCGCCTTGAGAGGGCGGCGTCCTGAACCGCTAGACGAACGGGCCATGTATGACTGGGAGGACATGGCTGGGATAGAGAGAGTCGAACTCCCGTTGACGGAACCAGAATCCGCTGTCCTACCACTAGACGATATCCCAAGATGTCATCCGTGCGCATCAGCGCGAGAAATAACTATAAAGGAGACTCGTCAGAGATGCAAGCAATAATTTCAAGAAATTCTGTTTGCAGCAAAAAATATTATACAAAACGCATCTCTAAGCGCAAGGAACGTCTCTAGTATTTGAGCTGAGCATGCGTTCTGCATCAATAAGCGCCTGGTCAAGAGGGGCACAACCGGTACAGCTTGCACATGCGGTAGGAGCACTTGGAGTAGCAGCAAGACCACCTTTAGCTGTTTCTCTGAGAGAAACAGGGAGCGCAGCACCAACTTCTGCCATAGCGTGTGCAACTTCATCAAACGGAATTGGGTTACCAACGCCCGCAAGAGCAAGCTGAGAAGAGCTTACGGCAGCAGCTACGCCAATAGCGTTTCTATCTTGGCAAGGATACTCAACCAGTCCTCTGACAGGGTCACAGACTAGTCCTAGAAGGTTAGAGATGGCAATAGAAGCAGCGTCCAAGCACTGTTGAGGAGTGCCACCCAAGAGCTCAGCCAATGCAGATGCGCTCATGGCAGCAGCAGAACCAACCTCTGCCTGACAGCCGCCCTCAGCGCCAGAAACGCTTGCATTGGTGGTTAGGATGGCACCAATAGCACTTGCATTCCAAAGCGCAGAAATAACTTGCTCATCGGTGGCGCCAATCTCTTCCGCTACCGAGATAAGCGATCCTGGTACAACGCCAGAAGCTCCTGCAGTAGGAGCGGCTACGATAACACCCATGGTAGCTGAGCGCTCAAGTACGGCCATAGCGTAGGCAACGGCTCGTGTTTGCGTGGTACCCATAAGCGCACTTGAGATTGCAGCTGGGGTGCTAGCAACCGTCTTGGCTTGTCCGTTGAGCAGACCGCCAATGGACTGACGAGGCGTCTTAATAGTGTCGTGAACCTCATCGCGCATAATCTCAAGAACGTGAGCCATCTCAGCGTCTACGTCGGCATCTGGTCGCAGGTCCTTCTCGCGCTGGCGCATAATCTGGCCAATAGAGGCTCCCGTCTTTGAGCACCTGGCGAGAAGATCTGCGCCGTTGTCAAAGGCTCCTGAAAGCACGTCGTTTGTGACCTGTGGAGCTGCTCCTGGAATGGAAACCTGAGCGGCATACGAAACGTGAGGTGCCAGCTGGAAGAGATCCAGGACTTTCTGCTCAATGGGCTCGTCAATCTCAAAGACGGTGTGGGCAAAACCGCCACGCTCTGAGCGGAAGGTGCGCATAGTTGCAACATTGATGTTTTGTGTAGCCAAAATAGTAGTGAGAGCTGCAAGAACACCGGGTTTATCGCGATGTGAAACAAAAATGGTGGGCATATCGCCAGACATGCGAATGCGTACGCCATTGACGCCAGAGATGCGAATACGGCCGCCGCCAACAGACTCGCCCATAACAGAAACGTGAACGTTATCTGCGCCGTAGAGGTGAATTTCTACGGTGTTTGGATGGAGAGTCTCGTCGTCGCCCTTCTCAATAACGCTGTAGTTAAGATGGGCTTCTTCTGCCAGGGTAAGTGCTTCACGGACGCGTGTATCGTCTGGAGCAAGGCCTAAGATACCTGCAATCAGAGCATAATCAGTGCCGTGACCAAGGTGGGTATGAGAGAAGGAGTTGTAGAGCCAAAACTCAACGCGCTCCAGCTGCTTTGGCGCAAGCGAGCGTGCAACCAGAGCAATGCGCAAGGCTCCTGCTGTGTGCGAGGAAGAAGGACCCACCATAATGGGGCCTAGGACCTCAAACGCAGACATAGAAATCATAGCTACTCCAAAACTAAACAAACGATAACGATAAAAGAGCTGCAAAACCATCTGTTTTACAGCTCTTGTGTGGTTTTACTTTTGATACCCACTTACGCTTGGAAGAATACGCGGCAACCGCGCATTCACGCGTTATTTGCAAAGCTCCAGAGCGCGGTCAAGGCGAGCAAGGCAAACCTCACGACCAAGAAGCTCCATAGACTCTCCAAGAGGAGGGGAGACCATGTTGCCGCACTCAGCAACACGAATGGACTGGAAGACAATGCGCTTCTTAAGGTCAAGCTGCTCTGGAAGTACCTCAAGGGCAGTGTCAATTGCTGCAGCCTTCCACTCGTCCTCAGAAACGCCCTCAAGAGCAGTCTTTGCAGCCGCAAGGACGGTAGCACTCTGAGCAGCGTCTTTGGTAAGACCCTTCTCAACGCTCTTCTGATCAAGGGTGACGTTTGCGCCTTCATATAGGAAGCGGGACTTCTCAATGACGTCTGGGCTTACTGTGGTACGAGGACGAAGAATCTCGGAGAGCAGGTCATACCAGCCTGGACGAGTTGCGTAAATCTCATCTGCGTCAGTTGCATTGCCCTGAACAGGCTCTAGACCTGCGCCCACAAGCTCTGGAATCAGAACCGTCTTTGCAAAGGTCTGGTTGTCCATATTGGCAAGATACGTTGCATTAATCCAGTTTAGGCGCTCTGGATCAGACTTAGCAGGGTTCTTGGAAACGTGATCCAAAGAGAATTGAGATGCTAAAACGTCGCGAGGAACAATGGTTGTCTCGCCATCAAGCGACCAGCCGAGAAGGGCCAGGTAGTTGACAAAAGCATCTGCAAGATAGCCCTGGTCACGATACTCCTCAACAGAGGTTGCACCATGGCGCTTGGAGAGCTTCTTGCCGTCAGGACCCAAAATCATGGAGATGTGAGCGAAGGTTGGGACAGGCGCGCCCAGAGCCTCGTACACCATAATCTGGCGAGGAGTGTTGGACAGGTGATCATCGCCGCGGATAATGTGGGTGATGCCCATGCCAGCGTCATCAACAACGGTAGCAAAGTTGTAGGTTGGGGTGCCGTCGGAGCGGAAGATGATAAAGTCATCAAGCTCGCGAGCGTTAAAGGTTACGTCACCGTGAACAGCGTCGTGGACAATGACATCGCCGCGGTCCAGAGGAACCTTGATACGGATGGTATAAGGCTCGCCAGCATCAATTCTGCGCTGTGCCTCTGCAGGATCAATGTTTCTGCAGGTACGCTGATAGCCCTGGAAGGGGTCATGGCGCTCCTCAGCAGCCTTCTTGTCTTCAGCAAGCTTCTCTGGCGTGCAGAAGCAAGGGTATGCCTTGCCTTCTGCCAGCAGTTTGTTTGCTGCCTCACGATACAGGTCAAGACGCTCGGTCTGGCTATAAGGACCGCAATCGCCACCCTTGTCTGGACCCTCGTCCCAATCAAGACCAAGCCACTTCATAGCACGCAGAATAATCTGAGTATTCTCTTCAGTTGAGCGCGTAGGATCTGTGTCATCAATACGAAGAATAAACTTGCCACCATTTGCACGAGCAAAAGCCCAGTTATAGATAGCAGTACGCGCACCTCCGATGTGCAGCTTGCCTGTTGGGGATGGCGCAAAACGTACTCTTACCTGCTTCTCTGACAAAACTCCTCCTTGGCAGTTATTTTCTAGCGAGAAAATCTAGTTTATGCACTCTTTAGTATAACGCTTGAACACAGATGACCGACAACGTTGCCTAGTCTTCAAACATATTATGGTCTGCAAACTCTGCTTGAACAGTGCGAATCATCAGGTCTACGTCTTCAAGTCCCAGGTGACGTTCCTTCTCGTCCGCTGCAAGGGTATGCCTACGACGTGCCCAGTTCTCAAGTGCGGCAGGAGAAGACTCACGGGGAAGAGACCTAATCTCTGGGTCCAAGCGACGGCAGATATCGCGGGAGTCAATAACAACAATCTTGCCCGCTTTTCTGGCCTCTGCGTAACCGTCAATGTTGAACATGAACCAAGAATCCTCAAAGGCAGCGTTATGCGCCATAAAAGGAATCTTCTTCATAGTTGCCAGCAGAGCCTCTTGGGCTTTTTTATCGTCTCTAAATGATTTTTTGCCCTCAACATCTTTCCAGGTAATCTGGTGAATATCGGCAAGAGGAACGCCTTTTTCTTTGTACATCTCTGGGATGCCAAAGTAAGCGGTGTGGGGCTCTACGGCAACGGTATTGCGACCAAGATTCCAGAACTCAAAGCCCACATTAACAATGTAGCCCAGCTCAGGGAAGCGCGAGGTAGTTTCAATATCAATGCCTAGCACCGTGCCAGAAACGCTCTTCTCGACATACGCAATTTGCAAGTCGTTAAGAAGGGGACCTGCGGTTTTATAGACAGCCTTGGGACGACGACGCTGCATCTTTGCAACGGCTGCCGCAAGATCGTCGTTAGAAAGACCGCGAGAAAGGCCAACGCCTCGATGGTTTCTGAGCCTTTCCACGCCGTAGGTGTCGCACAGCGAGCGCGTTCTATCAGCAAGTTGCTGAATGACAGAAAACTCTACAGGCTCTTGGCCCAGAGGAGCTTCCTTCCAGGCATCAAGCAGCGTTTTAATAGCGTCACAGTTTTTGTTAACCTCGCCGATGATGGACTGATCATCAACAAGAAGTCCAGGTATGACAAACGCATTTGCGTGCTCAATAGCTTGATTGATATCCATACACTCTCGCTTTGGTGGGTGAGAATTAGTTCGACATATAAGTATCTACCCTGAAGCGCGTATTCTTTGCGTCATTTTCTAGAAAGTGCGCGCCTCACTAAAAATGCGTGCTAGGCTGTTGGGTGCAACACAGTTCTATGAAAGGTTTTACGCATGTCTGATTTAAACGAGTCACTTGCTCTTTCTGAGGAGCTCCTTGCTTTTATTACGCAGAGCCCTTCTATGTTTCATACCACGCAAACCATCAAGGAGTACCTGTTAGAGAATGGTTTTACTTATCTTTCCGAAGGTTCTTCTTGGGATGTTCTGCCAGGTGGCGCTTACTTTACCACGCGCAATAATTCTTCAATTGTTGCCTGGAAGGTTGGCGAGAAGTACCGTGAGTCCCAAACCTCAAGCGCTGATGCTCCTTATCACTTCCAGCTTGCTGTTGCCCATGGCGATTCTCCAACCTACAAGGTAAAAGCTCAGCCAGAGCTTACCGGTGAGGGCGACTCGCTTCGTCTGAACACCGAGGCATACGGCGGCATGCTTGATCACACGTGGTTTGACCGTCCTTTGGGTATTGCCGGCCGCGTGCTGGTCAAGGTGGGAAACAAGGTAGAGTCCAGGCTGGTCAACATTGAAGACGACATTGTCATGATTCCAAGCTTGGCTATTCATCTTGAGCACAAAAATGGTCTCTCGCCAGAGTTTAATCGTGCTAAAGATCTGATGCCACTCTTTAGTGCTGGAGAGCTTAATCCCGGCGCCTTTAACGCCCTGGTAGCTGACGCAGCAGGCGTATCTCAAGAGGACATTCTTTCTCGCGATTTGTTCTTAGTTGATCACACGGGCGGCCGCATTTGGGGTGCTAAGAAGGAGTTTGTTTCCGCTGGCCACCTGGATGACCTTCAGTGCGCTTTTGTAGCGCTTAAGGCCTTCCTTGCTTCCTCAAATGAGCAGGACATCTCTGTGTATACCTGCTTTGACAACGAAGAAGTTGGCTCAAACACCAAGCAGGGCGCAAAGTCCACGTTCCTTAAAGATACGCTGCAGCGCATTAACGCCACGCTTGGCTTTATGCAAGAAGATTATTACCGTGCACTCTCGGCATCTCTGCTGGTAAGCTGCGATAATGCTCATGCGGTACACCCCAATTATCCCGAGAAGCACGATGCGGCCAACAAGCCATATCTTAACGGCGGCATGGTTATTAAGGAAGCAGCACGTCAGTCGTACTGCACCGATGCGTTTAGCCGCGCCATTGTCGAGGCTATTTGGAAGCAGCAAAACATTTCTTACCAGGTCTTTGCTAACAGAAGCGATATGCCAGGTGGATCAACGCTGGGCAACCTCTCCAACATTCAGGCCAGCATGCACGCCGTTGATGTGGGCCTGCCACAGCTTGCTATGCACTCCGTGTACGAGACCGCCGGTACTAAAGACACGCTTCTGGGATACCAGGCTCTCAAGGCGTTCTATGACACCTGCGTCTGCATCACCGATGCCGATTCGTTTGAGTTGAGGTAGTACCTGGCGAGAAACCCCGTGTACTAGCTATACTTACGTACGTCGCATACAACACATTACTTAAAGGAGCTCCATGTCAGAAAAACAGCTTACTGCTCATGATATGGAGCTCCTAACTTGTGCAGGTATTTACGTTGAACCTCAGGCACTGAATGGCCCTGCGTTGGTATTTCCTATCTCAGATGGGGAGGGTGGAGAAATACGTGTGTTGTGGCAGGGCGGCGCTTATGAAAGTGCAACGTACACAGATTCTAGAAAGAATCAGCTGGTATTTCCTTATCTTGAGCTGTACGACTTGCTGTTTGAAGCTGCCTGCCCCGTGCATTCAGTCTTAATGATTGGTGCTGGTGGTTGCTCGTATCCTCGGTATTTAGTTGCTCATCATCCAGAGGTTTCTTGTGACGCGTTGGAGCTTGATCCTAAAATTGCAGACCTTGCTCGCAGCTATTTCTTTGTGGATGAAGCTATTAGGGAGAGTAATGGTAGGCTTCAGGTACAGGTAGCTGATGGAATTGAGCATATAAAGACTCTATCAGCATCTGATAATAAGCGCTATGACGCTATCTTAAACGACTGCTTTAGTGGAGAAGTTCCACCTGCAGCTATGATGACTGTTGAGTGGATGAGTCTGGTGGCACACTGCCTTACTCCTGGCGGAAGATATCTTACAAATGTAGTTTCT
Organism: Atopobium sp.; assembly: GCA_015258885.1. Classification (GTDB taxonomy): domain Bacteria; phylum Actinomycetota; class Coriobacteriia; order Coriobacteriales; family Atopobiaceae; genus Lancefieldella. Next base: position 1,053 of record JABZHK010000004.1, on the reverse strand, counting down.
GCACAGATAGGAGAGGGAGCGCATCAACTTGAAGTGCTCCTAGATGCTGCTCGCACAGTGTTTGAACAGGTAGAGGTTGTACCTTTGGATCCAGAAGCAGACCCAAGAGAGCCAGATAACCTTATGCTCGTTTGTCAGCGCGCTTAAGTGCGGTGAGCGCAAACGCAAGGCAGCTACTCATCAGCACAATACCAATGCCAAAGAGCACTAAGAAACCGTCGGCCGAGCCATCTACAATTAGGCTCCAAATAATGAGCGCACAGGCAGAGACAAAGCTGCTGACACCTGCAATTCTTGAGTAAATAAGAGTGGAATCTTTTTTACCAAAGACCGCACGTACCAAAAGTGGCGAGCCGACCGTTGTAAGGGCATAGGCAATTCCAAAAAGGAAGGTTCCTGCCAGCAAGAGTGGCAATACTGGAAGCTTAATCCCCAACATAAGTAAGCCAACAATGCCCGAGAAAATTCCTACAAAGCAAGCAAGCTTCACGGAGATATCGCTTAAAGCACCTAGAAGCACTTTTCCAATTGCTTGACCCAGCATAGTTGTTCCAGCAAGAAGGCCTGTGGCAGCGGCAATGGCAGGAGCAGTTTCTGCAAAGGTTGCTGCATAGCTTGGGAAGTACTGAGAGATTTGCTGGTTAAAGGTAATGAGTGCATAAAACGCAGCAACCATAAAAAACTCTGGATATTTCATTGCGTCATCGGCAGAGATATCGGTAGAAGAAGTCTCTGCAACCTCAACGTTTTTCTCGTCAGTAGAGGAGAAGGTAAGGGGAGTAAGGCCAAGGTCTTGGGGTTTCTCGCGCACCACAAAAAGGGTGAAGGGGAGTGTTCCTACAAGCATGACCAGAGCAAAAATCAGATAGCAAGCGCGCCAACCTTCAGGGCCAGACGAGATGATGGCGGATCCAATGGGGTTAAAGACAGTGCCACCAATGCCGGTGAATGCAAAGCAGAGGCCCATAAAGGTACCAACGCGCTGGTCAAACCAATCGTTAATGAGGGCGGGGACGCACAAGAACATGAGTGCAGGTACGCCAATACCAAGTC
>JABZHK010000049.1:0-7798 GCA_015258885.1 Atopobium sp. | reverse complement strand
TGGCAGTCTTTGGCTATCTTGAGCCACTATCTGCAGTTATTTTCTCGGCACTTATCCTTGGCGAGCCTTTTGGTCTTCTCAAAATAATAGGCACCGCCTGCATCATAGGCGGTGCCATCTTTGCTGAGCTATCAGGTTCCTCTTCGAACAAATCAGAGGCTATCGAAACTCCACTGTAGCGTCTAAGAAGCTGCGCAGCCGCGTGCGAGTCACGTTTAAGCTGCTGCCACGAACGAACTGCGCTTAAGCCGCTACTTACATTGGCATAGTTGGTGCGACAAAGACGCGAGCGGCGTTCTCGCGGTCAAGGTCATACAGGTTCTTTGGATCTCCACCAAAGAGCTCTACTGCCTTGAGAAGATCGGCAGCGTTTGCCTCTTCCTCACCCTGCTCCTTAACGTACCAGTCAAGCAGCTGCATAGTGCGGAAATCGTTTGCCTTCTGAGCAACGGCATAGCACTCATTAATGCTTGCAGTAATGAACTGCTCGTGCTCGTATGCTGCCTTGATTGGCTCAACTACCTTGGAGAAGGTAAGGTCTGGCTTTGCGATTGCCTCCATGGTTGGAGTCCAATCGTTATCAAGCAGGTAACGACGAAGAATACGTGCGTGAGCAAGTTCTTCCTGAGACTGAATAACATACCAGTTTGCAAAGCCCTTCAGGCCCTGCTCCTCATAGAAATCTGCAAAGGTTAGATACAGATAAGCGGAATAAAACTCTTTGTTGATCTGCTGATTAAGGATGTTACCAACGTTTGTGTCAAGTGCCATGTTCTTCTCTTTCCTCGTAACTTTTTCTCAAAAAATGAGAAGCTCTTTGGCTTCTCATTTTTGATACCCAGTTGTTAGTCTCTTAAACAGATTGCACGAAATCTCAATGATAAAAATAGTTACTATTTTTATCTTCTATTTGAATGCGCTACGCTTGCGCCACCTATACGTTAGTCGCGGGTGAGCTTGCGGTGAATGCGATGAGGACGAGCAGCCTCCTGACCAAGTCTTTCGATACGATTAGCCTGATAAGCCTCAAAGTTACCCTCAAACCAGAACCACTTACCTGGGTTCTCGTCGTCGCCCTCCCACGCAAGGATGTGCGTAGCAATACGATCCAAGAACCAACGGTCATGGCTGGTAACCACCGAGCATCCTGGGAAGCGCTCAAGTGCATCCTCAAGGCTTTCCAGCGTCTCAATATCAAGGTCGTTAGTAGGCTCGTCCAGAAGCAGGAGGTTTCCACCCTGCTTAAGCGTAAGGGCAAGGTTTAGACGGTTCCTCTCGCCGCCAGAAAGGACGCCAGCACGTTTTTGCTGGTCAGGTCCTTTAAAGCCGAAGCTAGCCACATAGGCGCGGCTTGGAATCTCGGTGTCTCCTACCTTGATGAAATCATTGCCGTCAGAGACAACCTCCCAGATAGTTTTGTCTGGGTCGATTCCCTGCCTGAGCTGGTCAACGTAAGAAATTTGAACCGTCTCGCCAATCTCAAGCGTGCCAGAAGTGAGCTCCTCCTGGCCAACAATGGCCTTGAACAGCGTAGACTTACCAACACCGTTAGGGCCAATCACGCCAACAATGCCGTTTCTTGGCAGGCTAAACGAGAGGTCGTCGATAAGAACGCGGTCGCCGTAGGCCTTGTGGATGTGATCGGCCTCCAGGACCTTCTGGCCCAGACGCGGACCCACAGGAATCTGAATCTCGGTGAAGTCGAGCTTCTTGGATGCGCGAGCTTCTGCTTCCATCTGCTCATAGCGATCGAGACGTGCGCGGTTCTTTGCCTGGCGAGCCTTAGGAGACGAACGAACCCACTCCAGCTCAGCGCGCATTTTCTTTGCGCGCTTGGCGTCCTGCTGGTTTTGAGCCTCAAGGCGAGCTGCCTTGTTCTCCAGATAAGTTGAGTAGTTACCCTCGTAAGGATAGAGCTGTCCGCGGTCAACCTCGCAGATCCACTCAGCGACGTCGTCGAGGAAGTAGCGGTCGTGCGTGACGGCCATGACAGCACCGGGGTAATCGTGCAGGAACTTCTCAAGCCAGAGCACCGACTCAGCGTCAAGGTGGTTGGTGGGCTCGTCAAGAAGCAGCAGGTCAGGTGCCTCGAGAAGCAGACGACACAGGGCTACACGGCGTTTCTCGCCACCCGAAAGGTGGGTGACGGGAGAGTCTGGGTCTGGGCACTGGAGCGCATCCATTGCCTGAGAGAGCTGGCTGTCCAGGTCCCAGCCGTTAGCTGCGTCAATCTCGGTCTGGAGCTGGCCCATCTCTGCCATGAGCGCGTCAAAATCGGCGTCAGGATTGCCCATCTCAACGCCAATCTCATTGAAGCGTGCAATCTTGGCAAGCAGGTCACCGAAGGCAAGCTCGATGTTCTCCTTGACCGTCTTGGTCTCATCCAGCGGCGGCTCCTGCTGGAGCAGGCCAACGGTGTAACCTGGGGTAAGCTTTGCCTCGCCGTTAGAGACGTCCTCCATGCCGGCAATAACCTTGAGCAGGGTAGACTTTCCCATTCCGTTTGGACCCACAACGCCGATTTTTGCGCCAGGGTACACGCCGACGGTGACGTCATCAAGGATGACCTTCTCGCCGACAGCTTTGCGGGCTTTGTACATCTGATAGACAAACTCTGCCATATGCTCCTCCTTAAGGGGCTGTCAGATGAAATATTCACATAGTCCATTCTAATGAAATATTGCGAGGACTCCACAGTAGAGAAGCTGGAAAGAGGGTATGTCTGCAAAACGCAAGGTCACGGTGCACTGCACGCATGTGCGACGTGGAGCGCGAGGGCGCGATTCGGTGCGCGAGGGCATATTGCGGTGCGCGAGGGCGCGATGCGGTACGCGAGGGCGCGATGCGGAACGCAAGTGCGCGATGCGGAACGCAAGTGCGCGATGCGGTACGCGAGGGCGCGATGCGGAACGCGAGGGTGCGATGCGAAACGCGAGAACACACCTATGTCAGATAATCTGTCAAAAAGGCGTATACATTACGCTCAAAACCTCTATATCTTGCAGATTATTGGACTTAGGTGTGTTTTTTGCCTCGCATTTAGCAGATTATCCGACATAGGTGTGTAGCTAGAGACTTGAAAATAGCGGTAGTTAAACTATTTATCTATTGTTATTCATCATTACGTATATCGAATCTTATTTATACATGAAAATGAATTGACCCATTAATTGTGATCATAGCTCGCGTTAGATAGCCGCCTTCGGATGGTTTATCGCAAGGGACACCAAATCTCCAAGCTATATAGCACAATCGCCCTGTAAATTGCCATTCAACCGCGTCGTTACGAACGAGTAGGAAGAATGGCAACAAAGTTGTGGGCTAACGTAGGCTTTTTTGACGTGGACTTTTATAGTTTTACGTAGCCTTTTGTGGTTTAAGTGAGCTTACGGTTTTACGTGGCCCTGATTTGCTTTATCTACAGCGTCTTTAACCATCTGCGCGTAGAGGGTGCCACCACGATTAATGGAATCTGAATCTGAGCCAAAGTGTACGTAGTCAGTACCTGCCCAAATGTCAGGATTATCCTGAGCAACCTGTGCCCAATCCGCAATGGTAATGAAGTCGTACTGTTGAGCGAGCTCAAGCTCGTGCGCTCGAATAGCATTTGCACCAGCATTTGGATCGGTGTTTCTGCCATCGTACGGAGTCACAAAGATCAGACGATGTCCGCGCGGCAGCATGTCCACAATCTTATCAACCGCATCGGAGCCTCCAACAGGATTTGTGCCCAGGGCGACAACAACGTCCTGGTAGAGGGTGTTGTTGTCGGTTGCAGACTGCAGCAAATCTACGCCCATCGCCACGTTTCTACTAACAGAAGCGTCAATTTGAGCATCGGGCAGCGCATCCTGCAGGTAAGAACGAGCACGCAACGAAACAGAATCGCCAATGTAGGTGACTCCCGCAACAACGTTGTAGTTGCTTGCCTGCGAGGTATCCGCATGCTTGCGAGTCATGGTCATGGTGCTCTGCTCCTGCAACGAAGCATTGAGCAGCAGATCGTTCTGGAAATCGCTGAGCTGTGGAGCGGTTAGCGCAATAAAGGCAACGGCCGCAGCAAAAGGAATAAGCGCAAGGCCGGCACCTCGCAAAACCTTCTGACCATCAAGCTTTATGCGCGAGAAGATCTCTGGAGACTTCCCTGCCAACGCTGGCTCAAGTACATAGAACGAGCAGCTTGCAAATACAAACGAAAGCACCAGGGTTAGGAGTGCAGCCAGGACTGGATCGACCTTCTCGGCAAAAATAATGTACAAAGGCCAGTGGAACAGATACACGCCGTAGCTGGTATCTGCCACAAAAGAAACGATGCCAGGCTCGTTGATACCCTCGGTTTTTTGATGCAACATGCGAGCAAAGAAAATCATTGTGGCTGCTGCGAGCGAGGCAAAAAGGAAACCAAAGGTGTACGTAAAGAGGTCCTCGAAGTGCATGAAGACGCTCAGGAAGACAAGAACGCCGCAGCTTGCCACAAGGCCCGCGAGCGTCAGCTGAGTAGAAAGCTTCTGCTCAAGCTGATCAAAGAGCTCGCCTGTCTGGGCAATTCCTGCAACACACGATAAAAGCACGCCGATAAAGAAGGGGAACACGTGCGTTTGCGTCGAGAAATACTGGATAGAAAGATTCGTGGAGTTTTGGGCGCCGGTGGCCATCGCCAAGTAAGTAACAACCAACAGCACCAGGGAAGCTCCAGCAATCTTTACCTTATAGCTTCTAATTGTTTTGCTCATGCAAGCAAGCAGCCAGGCGCACAGACCCCAGAGTACATAAAAATGCATCTCAACGGCAAGACTCCAGGTATGCAGATACACGTGAGGAGCAAATTGATTCTCGTAGCTGTTGCCCAGAACAATCTCAAAGTAGTTAGTTACAAAGCCAAGAGCTGCAGCAATCTGATACTTAATACCGGAAATGAACTCGGTACGTACAAGCAGAAGAAAAGGCGTGCATACAAGCACCATAAACACAAGTGGCGGCACAATTCTGTAGAAACGCCTGCGCAGGAACCCAATGACGTCAATAGATCTGAAGCGAGCAAACTCATCAATCAAAAGAGCTGTGATGAGATAGCCCGAGAACGTAAAGAATACGTCGACACCAATGAAGCCGCCTGGAAGCGCGCTCTTAAAAAAGTGATATATGAGGACTAAAACAAGTCCTGTTATACGTACAAGCGAAAACCATTTAATTCGCACTTTGATAAATCCCTTGCTTAAAAGTTCCTTCGTACACAATGCTGTCTTGCGTAGTGAGCTTTCCCTGGCCGTCTGCCTGGCCTTTTACAAACTGACCTTCGTACGTCCAGCCATCTACTGAGGTGTACGTTCCCGTACCTTGGAAATACCCGTCGACAAATTCTCCCTCGTAGGTATCGCCATTCTCAAAAGTCATCTTACCTTGACCATTCATCTTTCCCTGAATGGTAGTGCCGGTATACGTTACCTGATTGTCGCCGAATACCAGCGTTTTTTGACTTGGTCGGTTAACCAAAACAATCGAGAGCACCGCAAGCACCAAAATTGCAACAACGCTTACCAGCTCAAGCTTTCTTCTGCCCGCACTCACCGGGCGAGAATGGCGCTGCTCTGGTTCTGGATCTGCTTGATTGCGAGGACGCTTCTCCACACGAATGCTTTTGCGTGAAGATAGAGGCGTTTTCTGTCGCCTCTTTTTTTCTGGCGCAACCTTAGATCGCATGTTGTCTGCAGGCTGTGTTGCGGGCTGTGCAGCAGGTTTTCCCGCGGGCTGAGCTGCTGGCTTTTCCGCAGGTTGCGCTGCAGACTGTGCAGCAGACACTTCTGCAGGCTTACGCTGCGCAAACGACGCAAAAGCAGACGAAAGCTGCTCAGATGCGGTCTGCAGAGAGGCCACTGGACTTGCCGTAGTATCAGCCTTCTCCACAGGAGCCTGAGGTGTTTCTACAGGTGCAACTTCCCTTGCCTCAGATGAAGGCTCAGGGACGTGCGCTTCCTTAACCATATGACGAGCGTTTCTTTTTTTAGCAGAAAAACGCGTAGGAGAACTCACTGGGTATTCCAATTCAATCGATTTGTTAACTATTTCATTGTACTAATTTCCTTCAACTTTTGAATTGTCATTTGTCCTATACACATTTACCAGATTCACAGGTACGCCCGCTGTTTTTCTGCGATTTTCTGTTCTAAGTAAAAAGAGAGAGGGGTACACTACAGGGTGGTATTAAAAAAGAAACAAAATGTGCTTACTAAAGTGTGTTCTAATTAGAAAGTTACATCATCGACATTACCAGGGAGGCGAAGATGGCAGAAGCAATTCGTAAAGTAAATATCATTGGCCATTTGAACCCAGATACAGACAGCATTTGTGCTGCAATTTCTTATGCGTATCTCAAAAATCAGATTGATAACCCTATCTATGAAGCTCGTCGCGCTGGCTCACTCAACCGTGAGACCGCCTTTGTTTTAAATCACTTTGGCTTTGAAGAGCCGCAGCTTATTACTACGGTTACTCCTCAGATTAAAGATGCAGAAATTCAAGCTCAGCCAAAAGTTGATGCTGGAATGAGCCTCTATGCTGCTTGGCAGCTTATGCAGGACGTCAAGCTTGATACACTTTGCGTTACTGATGAGGAAGAAGAGCTTACTGGCCTGATTGCCGTTAAAGATATTGCAAATGCAAACATGAGTCTTTCCGAGCCAAACCTGCTCTCTAAGGCTAAGACAAGCTATGAAAATATCGTTTCTACGCTTGGCGGCACCATGGTTCTTGGTGATCCTCAGGGCGTTGTTAAGCAGGGCAATATTCGCGTTGGTACCAGCGCTTCCGCTCTTTCAGAGATTGTTGATGCTGGCGATATCATTGTTGTTGCTGGCAACCATGAGAACCAGACTATCGCAGTTGAGCACGGCGCTTCCTGCCTTATTGTCTCTTGTGATGCTCCAATTGCTCAGGACGTTATTGACCTGGCTAAAAAGCGTGATTGCGCTATTATCAGCACTCCACGCGACACCTTTGAGGTAGCTCGCCTGCTTATCATGTCTATGCCTGTACGTGAGAAGATGCTCACTGACGACATCCTTAAGTTCAGCGTCAACACCGCAATTGATGACGCTCGTAAGGAAATGACCAACTCAAGACACCGCTTCTTCCCTGTTATCAACGAGAACGGCACCTTTGCAGGTCTTATCAGCGGTCCTGGTCTTTTGAACCCTCGCAAGAAGCATGTCATTCTTGTTGACCACAACGAGCGCACTCAGGCAGTTGATGGTCTTGAGCAGGCAGAGATTATGGAGATTGTTGATCACCACCGCATCGGCTCCATTGAGACTTCCAACCCAATTACCTTTAGAAACGTCCCTGTTGGCTGCACCTGCACCATCATCTATGGCCTCTACCACGAGTACGGCATTGAGATTCCAAAGAATATTGCTGGCCTCATGCTCTCTGCAATTCTTTCCGACACCCTTGCATTCCGCTCCCCTACCTGCACCGAGCGCGATATTGTTGCTGGTAAGAAGCTTGCAGAGATTTGCGGAGAAGACATCGACGCCTACTCTGAGCAAATGTTTGACGCTGGCGCAGACCTCACTGGTCGTACTGCAGAAGAAGTCTTCCATGGTGACTACAAGGTATTCAGTCGTGGCGGCGTAAAGTTTGGCGTTGGCCAGGGCTCCTTCATGACCGAGTCCAGCCGCAAAGCTGCAGAGGAACTTGTTGGACCATTCTTGGAGACTGCCGCTAAGTCCGAAGAGCTTCCAATGGTCTTCTACATGTTCACCGACGTTAAGAGCCAGGTCACCGAGATGCTCTTCTACGG
>JABZHK010000048.1:0-7893 GCA_015258885.1 Atopobium sp. | reverse complement strand
GTGCGGGCCCCGTGCAAGGTAAACCGACTGTGCGCAAAGTTGCTTCTAGCTGGGGAGTACGTTTAGGCGCACTGGTATTTTGGCTTGTCGTGTGGCAGATAGCTGCGGTTGTCATCAATCAAGATATTGTTTTAACTTCACCTATTCAGACCATTCAGACGCTTTTCTCGCTAGCTCAACTACGCGAGTTTTGGGTTTCTATTGGTCTTTCTCTTTTGCGTATTTTTGCTGGTGGAGCACTTGCTTTTACCGTTGGCTCCTTGCTGGCGTTTTTGAGTTTTAAGTACAAGCTGATCAAGATTCTTTTTGAGCCGCTTATTTCTACAATCAAATCAATTCCCGTGGCATCCTTTGTCATCTTGCTACTAATCTGGGTTCGCACGCCCTACCTCTCAATTTCAATTTCATTTTTGATGGCACTTCCCATCATCTACATTGCGGTACTTGAGGGGCTCTTCAGCACTGACCAGCAGCTTATTGAGATGGCTGATGTATACCAAATTCACGGTTGGCAACGCATTAAGGCAATTTATTCGTCGCAGCTTATGCCTTCGCTTAAGACAGCCACCTCACTTGCCATGGGATTTTGCTGGAAGTCGGGAATTGCTGCCGAGGTCATTGGCCTTCCCGCATTCTCCATTGGCGAGCACCTCTATAACGCTAAAGTGTATTTGGATACGCCAGCCCTTTTTGCGTGGACGCTTGTGGTTATTGTGATGAGCGCGCTTGGCGAGAAGATCGTGATGCGGTTAGTTTCATGGGCTGCTGCAAGGTTAGAAAAGAGCTGCTCATGAGTATGAATACAACTAATTGTGCCTATGCAACCGAGCAGTTGCTTGAGGTAAAAAACATCACTAAATCGTTTGGTAATACGATTGTGCTTGATGATTTTTCCTACAAGTTTGAGAGGGGAGTGTACGTACTCTCTGAGCCTTCTGGAGCAGGTAAAACAACACTTCTTCGTATTCTTTGTGGTCTTGAAGTGGCTGATTCAGGCACAGTGCTTAAATCGCCTGACGCTAAAACGGTCATGATGTTTCAGGAAGATAGACTGCTAGAAAACTTGAGCGTTATGGCAAATATCATGCTTGCCATACAAGCGCACTCACAGGAGCAAAAACAAAATGCGCGTGGGCGTATTAAAGAGGCGCTTTGTGGGGTTGGACTGGAAGGAACAGAAAACAAGCCTGTTTCTGAGCTTTCCGGTGGTCAAAAGAGACGCGTTGCTCTTTTACGTACACTCTTTGCAGATGCAGACATCTTGCTCTTTGATGAGCCGCTCAAGGGATTAGATGAAGCGCTTAAGCAGCAGGTTATTGCCTTTGTCAACCCGTTCGTTGAATCAAAAGTTGTAATTTGGGTAACTCACACTCCTGAAGAAGTAAAACTGCTAGGCTCTTATACGGCACTGCAGTTATAGGAGTGAGCTACATGTACAAGGTAATTCTCGCCGGCGGAATGGCGTCTGGCAAATCAACTGTTTCTAAAATGTTTGAAGCGGCAGGTGGTCTGCGCTTTGACCTTGATGAGGTTTCTCGAAAGCTTTTACGCCCTGGATGCGAATGTACGTATCGCGTGGCAGAGGCTTTTGGAAACGATTTGCTAGATCCTGTTACTCACGAGATCAATAGACGAGAGCTTGGCCGCAGGGCTTTTGCTACCAGTGAATCAGCTGAGCTTTTAGAAGACCTAGAGATGCCTTTTATCAGGGAATATATGCGTCAATTCCTTACAAAAGAGGCGCCGGCTGCAGATGCTCAGTTCTGCTTTGTAGAGGTTCCGCTGCTTGACCGCGTTGAAGACTTGCTTGAGCTAGTTGATGAAGTTGTCGTTGTTGTAGCACCTTTGGAACTGAGAGCAGAACGCGCTGAACAGCGAGGATCTTCTCGCCAGGAGTTTGAGCAACGTATAGCGCATCAGCCTTCCGATACGTATTTGCGTAATCAGGCGGATACGGTGTTTGTAAACTCTGAAGGCCTTGATGATCTTAAAGCACAGGTAGAGCTTTGGTTAAACGCTCGGTTTAACCAGCATTCAGAACAATAAGTTATAGCTTACGTGCGCGGCCTCTAGAAGGGCGTCCTCAGTGAACTCTCTACCTTGGCAGCTGCATCGTCAAAGGTAATTTCAAGGCAGTTCTTGAGCATGTTTTGGCCAACACAATAAATGCCATCGTTAACACATGCGCTGCCAATAGCAACTGCCTTGTTAAACACAGCTTTCTGGTCAAAGACAGGAACACCATTTTGCTTAAGGAACGAGAAGACTTCTTGAGGGGTATCCAGTTTCTTAACAGAAGCATCTGCCTTGAGAAGGTCTTCAAGCTCTTCTTTTGCAGGCTGGGCAACACTGCCGCCGATAATTATTGCCATTTGATAGCAAGCTGCACAAAGGTCAGAGCGTCCTAGCTTCCACTCCATATAGGCCAAGCGATAGTACACCAGAGCAACATCTGAGCTAGAGAAAATGTGTGCGATAAGGTCTTTGAGCAGCTTTGCAGCCTCAAAAACTTTTGACTGATCTTCTAATGTTCTTACCAAAAGCAGCGTTGCATCAATTCCCAAAGGAGAAATTCTATGGGCTTCTTGTGCATAGCGTTCTGCTTTTTCTGGCTGCTCAAGCAGGTTGTAGGCACGAGCCATTCTTGCTAAAGACATAAAATAGGTGTCTGGAATAAGCACCAGTTTTCTTGGTTCATTGGGGAATGCAAGGTTATAAGCTACGCGCTCTGAGAGGGAATCAAAATATCTGTAGATAGAATCAGAGTCATCCAGATACAGACCCATATCAAGGGTTGGTGAAACCTGAGACTCAAGCTCTGTAAGCACCTTTTCTAGAGCGTCTGCATCTGGCTCTCCGTCCATGATGTTATTTATGGATTGAAGCGTTTTTTGCAAAGGCGAACCAAAGAGGAATTTCTCGGCCATAGACCTTCTGTCCGAGAAATCAATAGTGCCTTCAACCAGGCCATGGATGACTCTATCAAAGCCTTCAATGGCATAAATATCAGAAGTTGAAGCTTTTGCTTCTTCAAACTTTCCAACCGCATCTGCGGTAGAGGCATCTTTTGAGATGTTGTTGAGAGTGGTGTTCCAAAGCCTAATGCGATGAGATGCCTCAGAGTAGCCAAGGTCACTCACCTTTTGAGCTCCACAAGCAGCGGTAACTGCTGGTGAACAAGGGCGATCAGAAAGGTCTGGCATTTCAAAGAAGCTACGAGGAGACACCCACTCGTCTGTTTGCTTCATAAAAGGCTCAACTTCGCTAAACCAACCTTCAGAGTCAAAAGAAACTCTGAGCGCTGGATCTTGTGGGAAGCTGTTGCCGTCAATTTGAGTGTTTGCTGCAGTAGGCAAGAGGCGTGCAAGAGCAGCCTCGTTTAAGTCCATGGATAGGACAATACGCTCTTCTCCGCGCAAGCTGCCGTTGATGCAGACGCGAGAGATTTTGCAGCTTTGAAGTGCCATACGAGCCACGCAAAGAGAAGTACGCAGTGCGTAAGCGCGTGCTGCCGCAATTTGCTCTGACTTTTCTGCAGATAAGAAGCTAAAGCAGCGAGGACGAGCTACAAAGAACTCAAATACCAAAATATCAAGCTGTGGATTGTAAGAGAAGTTGTACACCATCCTAAAAGGGAATGGCGTGTTTTCAACATAGTTGGCAAACCAGAGACGCTTCATCCAGTCTGAGCTGCCATCAGCGTTACCGCTAAAAGGAGCAACTTGCTCAGAAAGAGAAGCTGACTTGGGCATGAGACTTGCTACCTGCGAGAGGGTAGTACGAACAAGCTGAAGATCTGTCTCAGAAGCATGTGTATTCTTTAGGGCTTCAACATCTTGTGAAATGTTGAGGATTGCTTCTGTTGCAATAAAAGCATCGTACTCTTCTGGTGCGCACTCCAGTGTGTTAGCGTTGAACCACCAGCGACCCGTTCTGTCTAGCTTATGAACATCGCCCTTGGGCAGATTGGTATTCTCGAGATTTTTAGAGCGCATCAGCATCTCTTGAAGACCAGCCTCTGCAATCTGATTGTTTGCAACAAGGTCTTTAAGAGCGGCAATGACATTATTTGAGCGCAGCAAAATCTTCTCTAGGGTTGAACCCTGAGATTGCTTTGAAGCTTTATTTAGCGAGAAAAGATCTGAGACGCCCAAGGTATCTCCTTTATCTGATGTAACTTGTTTATTTAAATGCTAGTTTAACGCATATAGGTAATGTATTTTTTACCCGTCACACTTTGAAACTATACTGCAATTTATAAATAGTATAGAACAAATGTTTCAGTTTTGAGAAGTGGGGTATACTACTTTCACAAGAAAAGGAGAATCTCATGGATGCATCTCATGCTGAAGATCAACATAAAGAATATATAGGTGCTGAACTGCGCCGATTTGGTCGTGAAGCAGGAGAAGAGAAGCTCCAGGTAGTATCTCCTTTTGAGCCTGCAGGTGATCAGCCGCAGGCAATAGAAAAGTTGGCTCAAGGAATTGAAGACGGGCTCAGGTACCAGACGCTTTTGGGTGTTACGGGTTCGGGTAAGACTTTCTCTATGGCTAAAACTATCGAGAAGCTCAATCGCCCCACGCTTATTATGGAGCCCAATAAAACACTAGCTGCACAGGTTGCTTCAGAGATGAAGGAGCTCTTTCCTAACAACGCTGTTGTGTACTTTGTCTCGTACTATGACTACTACCAGCCAGAGGCATATGTTCCGCAGTCTGATACGTACATAGAAAAAGATGCTTCCATCAACGAAGAGGTAGAGAAGCTCCGTCACCAGGCAACTTCATCGCTTCTATCTAGACGAGATGTCATTGTAGTTGCATCTGTATCGTGTATATATGGTATTGGTAGCCCTCAAGATTATGCAGGTCTTGCACCTAATGTAGATAAATCCGTTCCTCTTGAGCGTGATGATTTTATTAAAGATCTTATTGATGTCCAGTACGATAGAAATGATTACGATCTACAGCGCGGTATGTTTAGGGTTCGTGGAGACGTTGTAGATGTATTTCCACCGTATGCAGAAAATCCGCTGCGTATTGAGTTCTTTGGTGATGAAGTAGAAAGTATTTCAGAGGTTAGCAATGTAACGGGAGAAGTGCTGAGAGAGTTTGATGCTATTCCAATTTGGCCAGCATCTCACTACGTTACTGAGCGTCCAAAGATTACCCATGCTCTTACAACCATCTCGGAAGAGATGGAAGCTCGTGTTAAAGAGCTTAAAGAAAACGATAAATTGCTAGAAGCTCAGCGTCTTGCTCAGAGGACAAACTATGATCTAGAGATGCTTGAGACTATGGGTTATTGCAATGGTATTGAGAACTACTCGCGCCATTTAGATGGGCGTGCTCCCGGTGAGCCTCCCTATACGCTCATTGATTATTTCCCTAAAGACATGATTTGCATCATTGATGAGTCACATGTTACCGTTCCTCAAATAAGAGGTATGTATGAGGGCGATAGGTCTCGTAAAGTTACGCTGGTAGATCACGGATTTAGACTTCCTTCTGCACTTGATAACAGGCCGCTCAGATTTGACGAGTTTGAAGGACGCATTCCACAGTTCATTTACGTTTCCGCAACTCCTGGAGATTATGAAGAGACGGTTGCTCAGCAACAGGTGCAGCAAATCATTCGTCCAACTGGCCTCCTCGATCCAAAGATTGATGTCAGACCAGTAAGAGGTCAGATTGATGATCTAATTTCAGAGGTCAAAGAGAGAGTGGCAAAAAAAGAGCGCGTTCTTGTTACCACGCTTACTAAACGAATGGCAGAAGATCTTACAGATCACCTGTTAGACGAGGGTATCAAAGTCAACTACATGCACTCAGATACAGCTACACTTGACCGTGTAGAAATCATTAGAGATTTGCGTCAGGGAAAAATTGACGTGCTTGTTGGAATCAACCTTTTGCGAGAAGGACTTGATATTCCAGAGGTTTCTCTCGTAGCTATTCTTGATGCTGATAAAGAGGGTTTCTTAAGAAACAGAAGGTCTCTTATTCAGACTATGGGTAGAGCCGCAAGAAACGCTTCCGGCCAGGTCATTATGTACGCTGATAAAATCACTGATTCTATGCGCATTGCCATTGATGAAACAAAAAGGCGTCGAGAAATTCAGGAAGCGTTTAACAAAGAGCACGGTATTGTGCCTAAAACCGTTAAGAAATCTATTACAGATATTGCAGGTTTTATTGCCGAGGCATCAGAGAACATTGATAAACGCAAGCGCAAAAATGGAGAGTTCTACACCGCCTCAGATGATGAAGACTCTTTAGAAGAGCAGCAAGAATCAATTCTTGAAATGCCTGCAGAGTTGCTTGCTGAAGAGCTACAAAATCTTCCTCGTACAGAGGTCGAAGCAATGCTTTCTGGTATGGAAGCAGAGATGGCAGAAGCATCTGCATCTATGGATTATGAGCATGCAGCAGAACTCAGAGATCAGATTGTTGCCATTAGAAGCCAGCTTGAAGGTACTACATCAGATGATGTTATCAAGAGGCTTAAAACTGGTGCTAGAAAAGGCAGCGCTCACGCAACTCGTAGACGCTATAGAGGCAAACATTAAGCGTTGTTGTAGTGCTCTACTACAAGCTCGGCCATCCTAATGCCATCAGCTGCAGCGCTCATAATGCCGCCGGCGTAGCCAGCACCTTCACCTACAGGCCATACACCTGGAGTGTTAATACTTTGTCCTGTTTCATCGCGGGTAATTCTTACAGGAGAGCTTGATCTTGTTTCAACACCCGTAAGCACAGCATCGGGATGAGCAAAGCCATGAAGTTTTTTGTCCATAACCGGAAGGGCTTCTCGTAAGGTTTGTAGGATGTAGGGAGGCAGACAGTCTTCAAGTGAGGTCCAGGTAACACCACGCGGATACGTTGGTTTTACCGAACGAGGTCCAGTAGATGCTTTCTTGTTTAGGAAGTCGCCTACAAGCTGAGCAGGGGCAATATAAGCTCCGCCTCCCGCTTTAAAGGCCGCTTGCTCGCAGCTGCGTTGCAGTTCAATTCCAGCAAGTACGTCATCTCCTGGAAGATCGTCTGGATAGACGTTAGCTAACAGGCCGGAGTTGGCATTTTTGCCCGCACGGTCAGACAGGCTCATGCCGTTTGTGACTACGCCGCCCTTCTCGCTAGCTGCAGAAACAACATAGCCACCAGGACACATACAGAATGAGAAAGCACTTCTACCAGAGGGAAGGTGAACAGAAAGCTTGTAGGGTGCCGCTCCTAGTACAGGATTGGTTGCCTCGGGACCGTACAACGATTTATTGATTTGAGACTGAAGATGCTCAATTCGCACACCCATAGCAAAGGTTTTTCTCTCCATAGAAATGCCTTTGTCTTTGAGCATGACATACGTGTCTCTACTTGAGTGACCAGTCGCAAGAATCATTGTGCGAGTCTTTATGGTTTCAGTTTGAGTTGAGCCGTCTGGATTGGTCTTCTCAACCTGAATTGCAGAAAGAGAGCCATCTGAGGCTCGCTCTAGGGAGGCGAGTTTTGTTCTAAATGTAACGGTTCCACCCGCCTCTTCAATCATTGTGACAATGTTGGTCACAACAGCAGGAAGAACATCACTTCCTACATGGGGTTTTGCATCCCATAAAATGTTTTTCTGTGCACCTGCTTTTACAAAAGTCTCAAGAATAAAACGGTGAGAAGCACTTTTGGTACCCGTGTTGAGCTTGCCGTCAGAGAATGTACCAGCACCACCAAGACCAAATTGGATGTTGCTCTCAATATCTAGCTGACCCGTTTGGTTATGATGCTCTACAGCTGCAGTTCTTCGTGCTGCATCATCTCCGCGCTCAATAAGTAGGGGATTGAGGCCAGCTTTGGCAAGCGTAAGCGCACAGAACAAGCCCGCACATCCCGCTCCTACAAC